>NZ_JBNHGL010000002.1:0-78822 GCF_059091245.1 Arthrobacter sp. Y3225116 | reverse complement strand
GCCGCCGCCAGCAGCTTGCTGAGCGCGCTGCGCAGGGCGGGCTGCTCCCCCACCCCGGGCACGGTCTCGAGGGCCTGCAGGCCGACCACCAGCGAGAGCGCCTCGTCCAGGCTCAGGCGCACCGGCTTGTCGATCTCGTCGGCGTTGTTGATGGAGATCGTGCCGTCTTCCCAGAACGCTTCGATGAGCTGGTCCGGGCCGTAGCCGGGAGTCCCGCAGACGAACAGCAGGTTCAGGTCCTTGATCAGCTGGTTCTTGCTGATCTTGAACTTCTCGGCGGTGGCGTCCAGCGGCACCCCCGGATTCGCCGTGACGTAGGAGACCAGGTCCAGCAGCCGCGGCAGATGGTCCAGCGACCCCGTCTTCCGTGCCGGCCGTGAACCGTCCTCCAGCAGGGCGTACGACGGCGGTGCCTGGGTCGCGGCGGCCAGGGCGCCTTCCAGCCGGCGCACCACGGCGCCGCGCAGCTCGTCCGGGCCCTGGACCAGGGCGTTGGCGCCGTGCGAGGCAATCTCCTCCGCCAGCACCTCCGCGTCGCCGTAGCCAAGGGTGACGGCGTCCCAGCCCGCCGGGGGACGGACACCCTCGGCGGCGGCGGCCGCCGCGCGCAGCGAGTTGGCTTTGTCCTGCCGGAGCAGGAGCACGGCGGTCCCGTTGTCCTCCGGCGCCTGCAGTCCGTCCAGCACCGGGCGCATGGCGAAGCCTTCCGGGATGCTGTAGGTCCCGTTCAGCTTCTTGATGGTGGAGGTGATCCTGGACAGCCGGAAGGTGCGCTGGGCGTCCCGGTCCAGGTCGCGGCCGGCCAGGTACCAGTGGCCGTACCGGTTGCCCAGCCCCCAGGGCTCGACCCGCCGCGGCTGCGGCCGGCCGTCCCTGGGCGACCGGTAGTCGAAGGAGACGGGGGTGTGGTCCAGCACCGCCTTGAGCAGCGGTTCGAAGGCCGGCTCCGCGGTGCGGATGCGCGGTTCCACCCCGATCAGTGGATCACCCTCGGCCAGGGCTCCCTGCACGTCGAGCCGGCGCACGGCCCGGGCGGCCGCCGACCCCAGCGAGGCCTGCTGCCACAAGCGGGAGGCGAGCGAGAGCACCGCGCTCTCCCGGGCGGTGAAGTGGAGTTCCGGCAGCCGGTACTTGTGCCGGTCGATCCGGTACCGCAGTCCACTGTTGTCGTTTTCGTAGAGTGTGTCGTCCGGGAACGTCTCCACCGGGATGCCCATTTCCCGCAGGTCCTCTTTGTCCCGCTCGAACAGCCGGTTGAAGGCGTCGTCGCTGGTCGCCTCGCGATACGGCGGGATCAGCGCGCGCAGCTCTTCCTTGCTGTAGCCCCGGCGGCGTTCCAGCAGCGCGATCAGCAGGTTGAGGAGTCGTTCGGTCTTGGAGGCGGACATAGTTGAAACGTTACTGGCTGGAGGGTTTCGGGGCGAAGTCAACGCCGAAGGGGCGGAGTAACGATGAACTAACGTTCTCCGTCGCTCCGCCCCCGGCCGGTTGGTGGGCTCAGCGGACGCCGAGCAGGTCCACCACGAAGATCAGCGATTCGCCCGGCGCGATCGCGGACCCTGCGCCGCGATCGCCGTAGGCGAGGTGGGCCGGGATCTCCAGCCGGCGGCGGCCGCCCACCTTCATGCCCAGCAGGCCCTGGTCCCAGCCCTGGATGACCTGGCCGACGCCGACGCGGAAGTCCAGCGGTGCGCCGCGGTTCCACGATGCGTCGAACTCTTCGCCGGTGGACCAGGCAACGCCCACGTAGTGGGTGGATACGGTGTCGCCGGCCTTGGCCTCGGCGCCGTCTCCCACGATGATGTCTTCGATCACCAGGTCCTGCGGGGTTTCGGTCCCGGGGAAGTCGATCTCGGGTTTGGTGCGGTCATATTCGCGCTTGCCAAAAGACATGCTGAACCTCTCTTGCTTGACGTGTATCTGGTGCTGCGTCGGCTACGTTACCGCACGGAGCGGCGGCATCCCTTACTGGACGTCCGTCAGCTCCACGTAGAAGATGAGGTCCCCCACGGCATCTCCCTGGCCCTGGACGTAGGCCAGTTCGGTGGGAATGGACAGCATGACCTTCGAGCCTTCCTTCAGGCCGGCCAGCCCCTTGGTCCAGCCTTCGATGACGCCGTCCAGCGGGAATTCGGTCGCTTCTCCGCGGGAGAAGCTGGAGTCGAATTCGGTGCCCGCGGCCCAGTTCCACCCGGCGTAGTTCGCCTTCACGGTGCTGGTCTCGGTGGCCTCCTTGCCGTCGCCTTCTTCGATGACCTTCACGATCAGGTTGTCCGGGGCGTCGTTTCCTTCCGGGATCTTGACCGCGGGGACGCCCTCGTCGTCGAGCGTGATCTCCGGCAGTTTGCCGGCCTTTTCCAGTTCGGCGACCTCGGCCGCGTCGGCCTTGACGCCCTTGTCCTTGACGTCCTGCACGGTCAGGAACAGCAGCTGCGGGTTCTGCGCGGGCGCGGAGGCGCCGGCCTCGGCCGGCGGCTGGACGTAGTAGGCGATCTCGCTGCCCGGGTTGGAACCGAGCAGCGCCTCGTACAGGGCGGGGTCGGCGGTCTCAAAGCCCTCGCTCAGTTCCACCGTCTGGTCGGCCAGGCCGGAGTACGTCTCGCCGAGTTGTTCGCCGGTGACGGCGTCCTTGGCCAGCAGCCGGTAGCGGATCCACTGGCCCGCGGCAGCACCGTCCCCCTCGCCTTCGGTGATGACTTCGGCCCGGGACTCGGGCAGCTCCAGCGGCGCGGCGAATTCGACGGCGGGGGCGGCGCCCTCGGCGCCGGAGGTCACGGAGATGTCATCCAGGCTGTCCGAACCCGAATCGCCGTTGCCGCCGCACGCGGTGAGCAGCAAGGCGGCCGGCAGGAGGATGGAGAGTATTTTGCGCACAATCGACTTTCTTATCGCGGAACTTGCGGGCACGGGACATTCTCGCAGAGAAATCTGGTGATCCGCTTGGAATACGGGGCGGACGTCACAACGTGGCGAGCAGCGCCTCGACCCTGGGGTCTTCGCTTTTGAACGGGTCCTTGCAGAGGATGGTCTGCTGGGAGCGGTCGTTGAGCTTCAGGTGGACCCAGTCGACGGTGAAGTCGCGGCCGTTTTCCCGGGCCGCGCGGACAAAGTCGCCGCGCAGTTTGGCGCGGGTGGTCTGCGGCGGCCGGTCCACGGCGTCCTTGACGTCCTGTTCCTCCACCACCCGGGCCACCTCGCCGCGTGCCTGCAGCAGGTGGTAGAGGCCGCGCCGGCTGGAGATGTCGTGGTAGGTCAAATCCACCTGCGCGATACGCGGGTGATCCAGGTCGATGGCCTGGCGGTCCATGATCCGGTTGATCAGCCGCTTCTTGATGGCCCAGTCGATTTCCCGCTCGATGCCGCGGTGGTCGCCCGATTCGACCGCCGCCAGGGTCCGTTCCCACAAATCGAGGATGCGCTCCACGTGCGGGCTATGTGCCCCGTTAACCTGGACGAACCCGCGCGCCTTGGCCAGGTATTCCTGCTGCATGGCCAGCGCGGACATCTCCCGCCCGCTGGCCAGTTTCAGCGGCCGGCGGCCGGTCAGGTCGTGCGAGATGTCCCGGATGCTGCGGATCGGGTTTTCCAGCCGGAGGTCGCGCATGATGACCCCTGCTTCGATCATCCGCAGGAGCAGGTCCACCGTCCCGACCTTGAGCATGGTGGTGGACTCGGACATGTTCGAGTCGCCGTTGATGACATGCAGCCGCCGGTAGTACTCGGCGTCTGCATGCGGTTCGTCCCTCGTGTTGATGATCGGCCGTGATCGGGTGGTGGCGGACGAGACGCCCTCCCAAATGTGGTCGGCGCGCTGGGAGAAGGCGTAGATGGAGCCGTTTTGGGTCTTGAGCACCTTGCCGGCGCCGACCAGGATCTGCCGCGTCACCAGGAACGGGATCATGATGTCGGCCAGCCGGGAGAATTCCAGTTTGCGCGGGATCAGATAGTTTTCGTGGCTGCCGTAGGAATTCCCGGCAGAATCGGTGTTGTTCTTGAACAGGTAGACGCTGCCGCCGAAGCCCTCCCGTGCCAGGCGCTCCTGGGCTTCGTTCATCAGGTCTTCGAGGATCAGTTCCCCGGCCCGGTCCTGCGCCACCAGCTGGGCGACGTCGTCGCATTCCGCGGTCGCGTACTCCGGATGGGACCCGACGTCCAGGTAGAGCCGGGACCCGTTGGTCAGGAACACGTTGGATGACCTGCCCCACGTGACCACCTTGCGGAAGAGGTAGCGGGCCACCTCTTCGGGCGAGAGCGGGCGCGAGTCCGGCGCCGAATAGGAAATGCCGAATTCGGTCTCGATCCCGAAGATGCGTCGGTCCATGGCTAGCCGTCCATTCCCTCGCCTAATATCCGGTCCA
Source organism: Arthrobacter sp. Y3225116 (assembly GCF_059091245.1). Classification (NCBI taxonomy): domain Bacteria; kingdom Bacillati; phylum Actinomycetota; class Actinomycetes; order Micrococcales; family Micrococcaceae; genus Arthrobacter; species Arthrobacter sp. Y3225116. Next base: position 74,464 of record NZ_JBNHGL010000002.1, on the reverse strand, counting down.
GTTCAGCGGTCGGCAACCGGCGGAAGGCGCGCCGGCTCCCCCGGGTGGACAGCGGGTCGCGGTCCAGGACGGCGACTTCCAGTCCCTCGGGACGCAGTTCCCTGCCCTGCCCCGCGTCCTGCTCGCCCGTCCCGCCGGACAGGGCGGCCACCGCCGCCCGGACCGCGCCGGAAAAGTCCCGGTCGGCCGCGCGGTTGCCGCGCAGCCTCTCGCCCACCGCCTCGGCCGAACCACCCATCACCACGAAGCCGCGTTCGTCGGCGATGGACCCGTCGAAGGTCAGCCGGAACAGCCGGTCTTCGCCCGGCGTATCGCCGACCTCGGCGACGGCGAGCTCCACTTCGAACGGCTTGCTGTCGGCGGTGAACACGGCGCCCAGGCTTTGCGCGTACACGCTGGCGAGGCCACGGCCGGTGACGTCGTCCCGGTCGTAGGAGTAGCCGCGCACGTCGGCGTAGCGGACGCCGGCCTGGCGCAGGCTTTCGAACTCGTTGTATTTGCCGACCGCTGCGAACGCGATCCGGTCGTAGATTTCCCCGATCTTGTGCAGCGCCGGCGAGGGGTTTTCGGCGACCAGCGCGATTCCCTCGGAGCAACTGAGCACCACCACCGAACGGCCCCGGGCGATGCCTTTTCGGGCGAAGTCCGCCCGGTCCTTCATCAGCTGTTCGGGCGAGACATAGAACTGCTGCGTCATGCTCAGGCCTCCCGTCCGGCCACGGCGCGCGCGCCGATGACGGCCTCGGACGTGGCGGCCAGTTCCCGGTCCGGGATCCGGCGGGCGCCGGCGGCGTTGACGGTGTAGATCACGGGCCAGACCTGCCGGACGGCATCCGGTCCCCCGGTCGCCGAGTCGTCGTCGGCGGCGTCGTACAGGGCTTCGATGGCCACCCGGACGGCTGCCGCTTCCTCCAGGTTCGGCTGCCAGAGCTTCTTCAGCGCCCCGCGGGCAAAGACCGACCCGGACCCCACGCTGTGGTGCTCCTGCTCCTCATAGCGTCCGCCCGTGACATCGTAGGAGAACAGCCGGCCCACCCGGCGCTCGGCATCGAAACCGGCGAACAGCGGGATGACCGCGAGGCCCTGCATCGCCATCGGCAGGTTCGACCGGATCATCGCCCCCAGCCGGTTGGCCTTGCCGTCGAGGCTGAGCAGCGTGCCTTCGATCTTCTCGTAGTGCTCGAGTTCCACCTGGAAGAGCCGCGTGATGTCCAGGGCGATTCCGGCGGTGCCGGCGATGCCCAGCAGCGAATGAGAGTCGGCCGGAAAGACCTTTTCAATATGCCGGCTGGCAATCACGTTGCCCATGGTTGCCCGCCGGTCGCCGGCCATGAGCACGCCGCCGGCGAACGTCATCGAGACGATGGTGGTGCCGTGGGGCACCATCGGTGCCGCCCCCGCCGGCAGCTGCTGGGCCCCGCGGGCGCCCGGCAGCAGATCCGGGGCGGTGCGCGCCAGATACTCGCTGAAGGAGGCGGTGGCTGAATGGGAAATCTGGGCGAAAACCGAGCCCGGACCGCCGGCCGGCATGTCCATCAACTACTGGCCGCCCTTCTGCACGAAACCGCGCACGAATTCTTCAGCGTTCTGTTCCAGCACGCCGTCGATCTCGTCCAGCAGATCATCCGTGCCTTCGGTCTCGGCCTGCCCGGCGGGCGCGGCGGCAGGCTCGGGCGTGGGCTCGTCGTCGTACTCTTCGTCGTCGCGGCGCGAGTCCACGTTCTTGCGGTCCTGGGTTGCCATGATGGCCTCCTTCTGGTGGGACGATCGACTCTGTCCTAGTCCTTATGTTGCCACGTGGGGCTCGTCCGCGGGGCCCAGCAACGCCGTGATGAACTCCTCTGCCGACGAAGCTTCCTCGAAGAGCCTGCCGGTCAGTGTGCGGTTGCCGCGCAACGGCTCGCGGGTGGGGATGCGCTGCAGCCGGCGCCGGTCGGGAAGATCGAAAATCACCGAGTCCCAGCTGGCCCCGACCACCTCGCGGGGGAAGTGCTGAATGCACTTCCCGCGGAAGTAGGCCCGGGTGTCCTCGGGCGGCTCGCCCACGGCGGCGTCGATCTGGGCGTCCGAGAGCAGCCGGCGGATCCGGCCGCGTGCGGCCAGGCGGTGGTAGAGGCCCTTCTCGGGCCGGACGTCGGCATATTGCAGGTCGATCAGGCCCAGGCGCGGGTCGCCCCATTCCATGCCGTCCCGGTCCCGGTAGGCCTGCAGCAGTTTGAGCTTGGCCACCCAGTCCAGCTGGTCGGCGGCGTCCATCGGGTCCCGGCGGAGTGTTTCCAGCACCGCAGCCCAGCGCCGCAGCACGTCCGCGGTCTGGCCGCTGTCGGTGCCGTGCCGGCGGCAATGCTCCACCGCTGCCTGCAGGTAGATCTCCTGCAGGTCCAGGCCGGTGACCATGCTGCCGTCCTTGAGCGGGACCTTCTGCTGCAGGGAGGGGTCGTGGCTGATCGCCTGCAGGGCCTGCACCGGGTCGGCGAGCTGGACGTCCGGCACCTCGCCGTGTTCGATCATGGACAGCACGACGGCGGTGGTGCCCATCTTGAGAAAAATCGACACCTCGCTCAGGTTCGCGTCACCGATGATCACGTGCAGCCGCCGGTACTTGTCCGCGACCGCGTGCGGTTCGTCCCGGGTGTTGATGATGGGCCGCCGGATGGTGGTCTCCAACCCCACTTCGGCCTCGAAGAAATCCGCCCGCTGGCTGACCTGGTAACCCGGGGTGCGGCCGTTGCTGCCCAGCCCCACCCGCCCGGCACCGCACACGACCTGCCGGGACACGAAAAACGGAATCAAGCCGGTGACGATCCGGTTGAACGGCACGCTGCGCGGCATCAGGTAGTTCTCGTGCGCGCCGTAGGAGACCGACTTGTTGTCCGTGTTGTTCTTGTACAGGTTGACCGGGGAGAATCCCGGCGTGGCGGCGATCCTGCGCATCGCCGCGAGCACGACGGCGTCGCCCGCCTTGTCCCAGCGCACGGCATCCAGCGGGTTGGTCACCTCGGGCGAGGAGTATTCCGGGTGCGCGTGGTCCACGTACAGCCGGGCCCCGTTGCTGAGCACCATGTTCATGAGCACGCCGGAGGATTCGTCCGTGTAGAACTCGCTGCCCGCCGCGCGGCCGCCGGCCAGCGCTATCTGCTCGGCGTCGAGGATCGGCGGGACATCGGTCAGCTGGGACGGGTCGGCCTGGTCGCGCGACAGGTCGAACCCCCGGGCGTCGTGCAGCGGCTCCTCGTCGGTGTAATCCCACCGGGTGCCGGCCAGGTTCCCCAGGCCCTTGCGCATGGTCGCCGCGTACGCGTTGATCACCTGCGAGGAGAGCACCGTGGAGTTGGCCAGGGGTTCGCCGGGAGCATGGATGCCATACTCCGTCTCCGAACCCATCACGCGATAGACGCTCACAGGTACTGCCCGGTGTTCGACATCGTTTCGATGGCCTTGCCGGCCTCCTGCCCGGCCTTGCCCTGCACGATGGTGCGGATGTAGGTGATCCGCTCGCCCTTCTTGCCGGAAATCCGGGCCCAGTCGTCCGGATTGGTGGTGTTGGGGAGGTCCTCGTGCTCGCGGAATTCGTCCACCACGGCGCTGAGCAGGTGCTCGATCCGCAGGCCCTTCTGCTGGTTGGTCAGCAGGTCCTTGATGGCGTTCTTCTTGGCCCGGTCCACCACGTTCTGGATGACGGCGCCGGAATTGAAGTCCTTGAAGTAGAGCATTTCGGTGTCACCGCTGGCGTAGGTGACTTCCAGGTACTCGTTGGACTTGTCAGTGGAGTACATCTCCTCGACCGTGCGCTGGATCATCGCGTCGATGGTGGCCTTGCGGTCCTGCCCGTGCTCGGCGAGGTCCTCGGCATGGATGGGGAGATTGGTGGTGAGGTACTTGGCGAAGATGTCCGCGGCCGCCTCGGCGTCCGGCCGGTGGATCTTGATCTTCACGTCCAGCCGGCCGGGGCGCAGGATGGCCGGGTCGATCATGTCCTCGCGGTTGGAGGCGCCGATGACGATCACGTTCTCCAGCTTCTCCACGCCGTCGATCTCGGACAGCAGCTGCGGCACGATGGTCGTTTCGACGTCGGACGAGACGCCGGTGCCGCGGGTGCGGAACAGCGAATCCATTTCGTCGAAGAAGACCACCACCGGGCTCCCGTCGGAGGCCTTCTCGCGTGCCCGGGCGAAAATCAGCCGGATGTGCCGCTCGGTCTCGCCTACGTACTTGTCCAGCAGTTCCGGTCCCTTGATGTTCAGGAAGTAGCTGCGGGTGTCCGTGCCGCTGCGCTCGATGGCCTTGGCGGCCAGGGAGTTGGCCACGGCCTTGGCGATCAGCGTCTTGCCGCAGCCGGGAGGGCCGTAGAGCAGGATGCCCTTGGGGGCCTTCAGGCCGTGCTCGCGGTAGAGGTCGGGATGCAGGAAGGGAAGCTCGACGGCGTCGCGGATCTGGTCGATCTGCGGACCGAGGCCGCCGATGTCCTCGTAGGAGATGTCCGGCACCTCCTCGAGGATGAGGTTCTCCACCTCGCTGCGCGGAATCTTCTCCAGCGCGTAACCGCTGCGGGCGTCGATGGACACGGCGTCGCCGACCCGAAGCCGTTCGGTCCGCAGGGCGCCGGACAGCTTGACGACCCGTTCCTCGTCGGCCCGTCCGACCACCAGGACGCGGTCGCCGTCGAGCATTTCCTTGATGGTGACCAGCTCGCCGGAGCGCTCGAAGCCGAGCGCGGCGATCACTGTCAGCGATTCATTGAGCAGGACTTCCTGGCCGGGGGCGAGGTGGTCCATCTTCACCAGCGGGCTGACCGCGACGCGCAGCTTGCGTCCGGACTGCACGATGTCGACGCTCTCCTGCACCACGGCAGCGTTGCTCGTGCCGGGCCGCGGCCTTTGCGCCTTGTTGACCTGGGTGATGGTCGCGAAGCTGAAGGGGGTTTCGCCGTCGCGTTCGAGGGCGGACTTGAGCCGGACGATCTCGCTCTTCGCGGTTTCGAGCGTGGAGACGAGGCGGGAATTGTTTTGCGTGGCCGCGGCCAACTGCTTGTCCAGGTGGCGCAGTTTGTCGCGCAGGACGTTGATCTGGCGCTGGGCGACCGTCAGCGCGTCACGCTGGTCGTCCTGCCGTTCAGCCGGTGCCGGTTGGTTGTTCTGGTTCTGGTCGTTCATCACCGCGACCTGCTTCCGTGATCGGTTCCTTCCCTAGACACTAACCGGCCCCCGCGCCGGCTGCACCTGTCTACGAAAGAAAACGCCAAACCGAGACATCTTGTTCCGATGCCCTCACGGAAGCGGCCGCGCCCCGTCCTCAGTCGGTTTCGGGATTGATGTTTTTGAACGCTCCCCGCTGCACGGTGGAGGCGGCGTCCTTGGCAACGCGGCGGAGCCGGCGGTCGGACACGGTCCGCTCCCCCAGCGCCTCGGCATTCCAGTCGTCCTCGTCGCCGGTCCACGCCTGCACGTCCTCGGCGGCGAAGCCGGTCTTGGACGGACGGCGCTTGGGCGTCAGGCCCGTCTCGCCGCCGGCCAGCCGGCGGGCCGTGAGCAGGAAACCGGTGTGCGCCACCATGCGGTGGTCGGGCCGGACGGCCAGGCCTTCCAGGTGCCAGCCGCGGACCATCGACTCCCAGCCGTCGGGCTCGGTAAACCGGCCGTCGGCCCGGATCGCCTCGGCGGTACGTGACAATTGGGTAACGGTCGCGACGTAGCTGATCCAGACGCCGCCGGGCGCCAGCACCGTCGCCACGGCGTCGAGGCATTCCCACGGCGCCAGCATGTCCAGCACCACCCGGTCCACGCTGCCGGGTTCCTCGGCTTTGACGACTTCGTCCTGGAAATCGCCCAGCGAGATCTGCCAGGCAGGGTGCGGCCCGCCGAAGAACGTTTCCACGTTGCCGCGGGCGACGTCGGCAAATTCCTCGCGCCGCTCGAACGAGTGCAGCCGTCCGCCGTCGCCCACGGCGCGCAGCAGCGAAATGCTCAGCGCACCCGAGCCGACCCCGGCCTCCACCACCCGGGCGCCCGGGAAGATGTCAGCCATGGTCACGATCTGGGCGGCGTCCTTGGGGTAGACCACGGCGGCACCGCGCGGCATGGAGAGCACGAAGTCCGAAAGCAGGGGGCGCAGGGCCTGGTACCGGTGGCCCACCGTGTTTGCCACCACCGTGCCCTCTTGCCGTCCGATCACCTCGTCGTGCGGCAGGAAGCCCTTGTGGGTATGGAACGCGCCACCGGGCGTCAGGGTGATGGTGTTCATCCGGCCCTTTTCGTCCGTGAGCTGGACCCGTTCCCCGGGCCGGAACGGCCCGCGTCGCTGGTCGGCGCCGTGCGCGCTGGTGGAGGAGCTCATGCGTGGATCACTTCCGGTCGTTGTGTGTGCGGCCGCGGCGGTGTGTGCCGGGCCGGTCCGTCGATTGTATTCCGGCCGGCGGCCGGGTTCCGGCGCGCGCGGCCGGCGGGATCAGAGCCTGCCGGCCTTGCCGGTGATGGCGCGGACCACCGTGCTTTGCTGGAGCACCCCGGTGACGCGGCCCTCGGCGTCGATCACGGCGTACTCGCTGCCGGACAGCCGGGCCAGGTACTGCACCAACCCCTGGCCGGCGGCCGCCTCCGGGACGTAGGCCCCCGGCGCCAAGGCCCGGGAGACGGCCGCGGCGGGCGTCCGGGCGGCGGCCGGCGGCGGATGTCGACGGCGTCGCCTGCCGTGCCGTGGTTTTCTTGGCGGCCGTCGTGCCCGGTGGGGCAGCCGTCTTGGCAGGTTCGGTCCGGGCGTGGGGCATGCAACGAGCATACGCACTTGCCCGGGCAAGCTCCATTCCGGCTTTTGTGTGGTTCCTACTAAAACAGGCGGCGGACCCGGCCGCAAAGGGCCGGGTCCGCCGCCCGTCGGGTGGCGTGTTGCCGCGGCTAGGAGTCGCCGCCGGCGTTGCCCGAGGTGCCCGCGTTGACGTCCATCAGGCGGTACTTGTCGAACGCGTCCCGCGGCACATTCTGATCGACTTCGCCGCGGCGGGCCAGCATCTGCAGTGCCCGGACCACGATCGAGTGGCTGTCGATCTTGAAGAAGCGCCGGGCCGCGGCCCGCGTGTCGGAGAACCCGAAGCCGTCGGCGCCCAGGGTCGCGAACTCGTTGGGCAGGTACTGCCGGATCTGGTCCGGCACGGCCGCCATGTAGTCGCTGACCGCCACGATCGGGCCGGTCGCCCCTTCGAGCTGCTGGGCCACGAAGGGCTTGCGCGGCTCGGCGCCGGGGTTCAGGAACGCCTCCTCCTCGGCGGCCAGGCCGTCGCGGCGCAGTTCGTTCCAGCTGGTCACCGACCAGACATCGGCGGAGACGCCCCAGTCATCGGCCAGCAGCTGCTGAGCTTCCAGCGCCCACGGCACGGCCACGCCGGAGGCCAGCAGCTGGGTGCGCGGCCCGTCGACCTTGGCCGGAGCCAGCAGGTAAATGCCCTTGACCAGGCCCTCGACGTCCAGTTCCTCCGGTTCGACGGGCTGGACGATCGGCTCGTTGTACACGGTCAGGTAGTACATCACGTTGGGATCCGGATGGTTCCCGCCGTACATGCGCTCCAGGCCGGCGCGGATGATGTGTCCGATCTCGTACCCGTAGGCCGGGTCGTAGGTGACGACCGCCGGGTTGGTGGAGGCGAGGACCGGGGAGTGCCCGTCCGCGTGCTGCAGGCCCTCGCCGGTCAGGGTGGTCCGTCCCGCGGTGGCGCCGATCACGAAGCCGCGCGCCATCTGGTCGGCGGCGGCCCAGAAGAAGTCACCGGTGCGCTGGAAGCCGAACATCGAGTAGAAGATGTAGATCGGCACCAAGGGCTCGCCGTGGGTGGCGTAGGAGGTGCCGACGGCGGTGAAAGCGGCGGTGGAGCCGGATTCGTTGATGCCGGTGTGCAGGATCTGTCCCTGTGGGGATTCCTTGTACGCCAGGACCAAATCGCGGTCCACGGAGAGGTAGTTCTGCCCCTTGGGGTTGTAGATCTTGGCGGTCGGGAAGAACGAGTCCATGCCGAAGGTCCGCGCCTCGTCCGGAATGATCGGGACCACGCGGGCACCGAATTCCTTGTCCCGCATCAGGTCCTTCAACAGGCGCACGAACGCCATGGTGGTGGCCGCCTGCTGTTTCCCGGAGCCGCGCTTGGCAACCTCGTAGGCCTTGTCCTCGGGCAGGTGCAGCTGCTGGTGCGCGGTCCGGCGTTCCGGCACGGCGCCGCCGAGCGCGGCCCGGCGTTCCATCATGTACTTGATCTCCGGGGTGTCCGGGCCCGGCCGGTAGTACGGCGGCCGGTACGGATCGGCCTCGAGCTGCTCGTCCGAGATCGGGATGCGCAGGTGGTCGCGGAAGTCCTTCAGGTCCTGCAGGGTCAGCTTCTTCATCTGGTGGGTCGCGTTGCGGCCCTCGAAGTGCGTGCCCAGGCCGTAGCCCTTGACCGTCTGGGCGAGGACCACTGTGGGCTTGCCCTTGAATTCGGTGGCGGCGCGGTAGGCGGCGTAGACCTTGTGGTAGTCGTGGCCGCCGCGCTTGAGGTTCCAGATCTGCTCGTCGGTTATGTCCGCGACCATTTCCTTGGTCTGCGGGGTCTTGCCGAAGAAGTGCTCGCGGACGAACCCGCCGGATTCGGCCTTGTAGGTCTGGTAGTCGCCGTCGAGGGTGGAGTTCATGATGTCCACCAGCGCGCCGTCATGGTCCTTGGCGAGCAGTTCATCCCACTCCCGGCCCCAGGTCACCTTAATGACATGCCAGCCGGCGCCGCGGAAGAAGGCCTCGAGCTCCTGCATGATCTTGCCGTTGCCGCGCACCGGCCCGTCGAGGCGCTGCAGGTTGCAGTTGATCACGAACGTGAGGTTGTCCAGCTTTTCGTTGGCTGCCAACTGCAGGAAGCCGCGCGACTCCGGTTCGTCCATCTCACCGTCGCCCAGGAAGGCCCAGACGTGCTGGTCGGAGGTGTCCTTGATCCCGCGGTTCTGCAGGTAGCGGTTCAGCTGCGCCTGGTAGATGGCGTTGGCCGGGCCGATGCCCATGGAGACGGTCGGGAATTCCCAGAACTCGGGCATGGAGCGCGGGTGCGGGTAGGAGGGCAGGGCATGGCCTTCGCGGGACTTTTCCTGCCGGAAGCCGTCCAGGTCCTCCTCGGACAGCCGGCCTTCCAGGAAGGCGCGCGCGTACATGCCGGGGGAGGCGTGGCCCTGGAAGAAGATCTGGTCGCCGCCGCCGGGGTGGTCCTTGCCGCGGAAGAAGTGGTTGAAGCCCACTTCGTAGAGGGTGGCCGCGCCGGCGTACGTGGAAATGTGTCCGCCCACGCCGATGTCCGGACGCTGGGCCCGGTGCACCAGCATGGCCGCGTTCCAGCGCATCCAGGCGCGGTAGCGGCGCTCGATCTCCTCGTCGCCCGGGAACTCCGGCTCCTGGTCGACCGGAATGGTATTGACGTAGTCCGTGGTGGTCACCATCGGCACGCCGACGCTCTGCGCACCCGCACGCTGCAGGATGGAGCGGACAATAAACTGGGCCCGTTCGGTGCCCTGGCTCTCCACCAGACCGTCGAAGGACTCAATCCATTCGGCGGTTTCTTCGGGATCGCGATCCGGCAGCTGGCTTGTCAGCCCGCTCAGGATGTGCGAGGTATCTTCTCCTGCGCTCACGTCCAACCTCTCATACGTGCAGATTGTGTCTGCGCCTTACGTGGCATAGCGACCCGGCGCATGGTCCGGCCGGGAGATATTCTTCAGTGCCACTCTAACTGTTCACGGCATTACAACGCAGCCGGAGCCGGCCGTGCCAGTTGTTACGACGACGGCGGAGGCCGCGCCGCCGTCGTCGTTGTCGGACGCACCGACGTCGTTCCGGGCGGGCGCCCGCCGTCGTCCTTAAGAAAGAGGCGTAAAGCGGCGCCGCGGCGCGGCAAAAATCGGCGGCGTCTTGCGGGTGGCTTGAAGCGACGGCGATTAGGGTGTTGGCTTGTAACTAGCAACACGCCCATCGCCATCGGTGGGGTGAATCAATACGTTCCATACAGGAGGAGCACAGTGGGCGAGGCCGAAGCCGCCGCGGTAGAGAATGTGGCAGGCAATTTGGGTTTCAAAGACGGGGACCTGATCCAGGAATTCGGCTATGACGAGGACGTGGACTTCGATCTGCGTGACGACATCGAGGACCTCACCGGCTCCGAACTGCTGACCGAGGACGACCACGACGTGGTGGACGCGGTGATCCTGTGGTGGCGCGACGGCGACGGCGACCTGGTGGACGCCCTGGTCGACACGCAGACAACGCTCGGGCCGAACGGGGTGGTCTGGGTGCTGACGCCGAAGTCCGGCCGGGACGGCTACGTGCCGCCGGCCGACGTCCAGGAAGCGGCGCCGACTGCCGGCCTACATGTGACCACTTCCGCCGGCGTCTCCGGCGATTGGGCCGCCACCCGGCTGGTCAGCAAGCGGACCAACAAGTGACCGCGGACGCACCCCGGACCGGGCTGCCCGCACCCGATTTCGAGCTCGCCAACCAGTTCGGCGAACCCGTCAGGCTCTCCGCCCTGCGCGGTGAGAACGTCGTGCTGGTCTTCTACCCGTTCGCCTTCTCCGGCATCTGCACCGGCGAGCTGTGCGAGCTGCGCGACGACCTGGGCCTCTTCCGCAGCGAGAATGCCCGCGTGCTGGCCGTGTCCGTCGACCATAAGTTCGCCCTGCGCGCGTTCGCGGAGCAGGAGGGCTACGAGTTCGACCTGTTGGCCGACTTCTGGCCGCACGGCGACGTGGCCAAGGCCTACGGCGTGTTCGACGACGACTCCGGCATGGCGCTGCGCGGTACCTTCATCATCGACGCCGAAGGCATCCTGCGGCACGTAATCCGCAATCCCCGCAGCCAGGCCCGCGACATCCAGGAATACCACCGCGTGCTGAAAGAGCTCTAGCCGCCATGGAGTTGCTGCGGCCGGCGCTCGAGATCCTGGCTGGACGCCGTCTGGCCGTGTTGACCGGCGCGGGCCTCAGCACCGATTCCGGCATCCCGGACTACCGCGGCCCCACCTCCGTCCCGCGCGCACCGATGACCTACCAGCAGTTCGTCGGCGACGAGGATTTGCGCCGCCGCTACTGGGCGCGCAACCACATCGGCTGGCGGCACATGCACCACGCCGCGCCCAACCTTGGCCACTACGCGCTGGCAGCGATGGAGCAAAACGGCCTGCTCACCGGCCTGATCACGCAGAACGTGGACCGGCTGCATGAGGACGCCGGCAGCGTGAACGTCATCGACCTGCACGGGCGTTTCGACCGGGTGATCTGCCTGAACTGCGGGGACGTGACCAGACGCTCCTCACTGGCGGTGCGGCTGGAGGAACTCAACCCCGCCTACGCCGCCGACGGCGATGCCGGCGACGTCGCTCCGGATGCCGATGCCGACGTCGCCGACACCTCCCGCTTCGTCGTGGCCGACTGCCTGGTCTGCGGCGGCATGCTCAAGCCGGACTTCGTCTACTTCGGCGAGAATGTCCCCAAGGACCGGGTGGCGGCGGCCTACGCCATGGTGGACGACGGCGAGGCGCTGCTGGTTGCCGGGTCCTCGCTCACCGTGATGAGCGGCCTGCGGTTCGTCCGTCACGCAGCCAAACAGGGCAAACCCGTGGTGATCATCAACCGCGGCGCCACCCGCGGTGACGGACTGGCCGACCTGAAGCTGGAAACGGGCGTCTCCGAGGCACTGGGCCATCTGGCGGTGGAGTTGCCGGGCCGGCTCCCGAAGCCGGCCTGAGGCGCTGCCAGAAGGACTGTGCTGCCCATCCGGTCGCCGACTGGTCCCCCTGAGGGGGGTCTCAGGTTACAGGTTGCATCGTGTTGATCCGCACGTAAATTTGGTTGGCGTTCACGCCGGTTTATCCGGTAGAGTAAATCCTCGTGATGTTGCGGCGGATAACGCTCCGCGGTCCCGCTTTCGACATTACAACGGGTCTTTAGCTCAGCTGGTAGAGCGCCACGTTTACACCGTGGATGTCATCGGTTCGATCCCGGTAGGACCCACGAACAAACCCCGCACTGTCAGGCTCGTCGCCTGGGAGTGCGGGGTTTTTTCGTTCCCACGACCCCTGGCTACGCCGAGCCGCAGCCTCCGATTCCCGGGTTGCAGACCTCGATTCCTGAGGGAATCTTGGGGTTAAGCAGACGGCTGCCGGTGTAACGTGGGGCTCCCGGTAGCCGCTGCAGGGGGCAGGGGAGCCGGATGGATGAGGTAACGGCCCCGCCCGCTGTTGGGGGATGGGCGGGGCTGTCCCTCAGAGTTGGGGACGCCGGATGAGGTCTTGGTCCGCGCCCGGCCTCCGACCGCGTCGGAACCCTTCCCCCCGATGCAAGCGGGCTCCCGGGTCCCCAACCGGGTCCTCCACACGGCCCGGCAAGCGGCACCGACCTGCCGCGCTGCCGCGAGGCTTCCGGCCGGAAATGGGAAAAAGCGGCCAGCCATACTCGCCGGTCGTGAGGATCCATCGTCCCCGTATCGCCGTCCGTTCACAGGTCCAAAGGGAAAGGCACTGTCCCGTGAGGGACAGTGCCTTTCGGGGCAGCCGTTAGATGGGGGATCAACGGAACTGCCAGGGGATAAGCGGTGCAGCAACCGGGAGATGGGGGCTCCCAGGCGTTCAATGCAACCGCCAAGCCACAGTCTGCCATGACCCGTGGGCATTTCTCAACCACCAAGATTGATCTGTCAAACGTGTCACTCAATATCCGCATTTCCGGGCCAAAAGCCGGCACTGGGCCATACCATCCGCGACCCGCAGACGGGCGCGATCGGCCCCAATTGCGCCGATCTTAAGCCAAGACAGACCAGCTGCTGAGTCATGCAATAACGGTTAAGCAACGGCGTCTCCAAACCCTCCACAACGGGCCTTGGGTCTGCAAGGCTGAAGCGGTCATGCCGGCTTTCGTGAGGGGCAACAATGGAGAAGTTCTGCCGGAGTGCAGGCCACACTTTCATTCCTGCGCGCACCGTCTCGGCACGGCTCTGTGCTTGCTCCGGCACGCACCGCCGGCTGTGCTCGGGACAAGACGCCGGCCGGATGCCCGGGCAGGACGTGCTGGATGAAGCAGAGCTGACCGCGGCAACGCCTCGTGCATCGACTCCCCGCATGGATCCCGGCACGGACGCTATCGCTGGCAGTGGCATTCCCGGCGCCATGTCCGGCAGTGGCTTTCCCGACGGGGACGACGCGGACGATGCCGCAATCGACGCCTGGCTGCGCTTCCGCCCCTCGGCCGCCGCCGGCGAATGAGTCATAGCTAACGTCAGCCCGCTTAGCCGGTGCCGCCGGTCGGGATTAGGCTTGAGGAGGAACCTCGGCCCGCTCGGGCTGTACGCTGACGTCCCTGACCGCGGGGACCGCACACATGGAGACTCAATGAGCGCACACATCGGTGTGACAGGTCTGGCCGTCATGGGCGCCAACCTGGCACGGAACTTCGCCCGCAACGGCTTCACGGTCGCCCTGCACAACCGCTCGGTGGAAAAGACGGACGCCCTGCTGTCCGCCCACGGCGACGAGGGCGACTTCATCCGCACCGAGTCCCTGCAGGAGCTGGTGGACAACCTGCAGAAGCCCCGCCGCGTGCTCATCATGGTCAAGGCCGGCAAGCCGGTCGACTCGGTCATCGAGCAGCTCGTGCCTCTCCTGGAAGAGGGCGACATCGTCATCGACGCCGGCAACTCGCACTACGAGGACACGCGGCGCCGGGAGGCCGCCCTGGCCGAGAAGGGGCTGCACTTCGTGGGCATCGGGGTCTCGGGCGGCGAGGAGGGTGCACTCCTCGGCCCGTCCATCATGCCCGGCGGCTCCCGGCAGTCCTACGATTCACTCGGCCCCATGCTGGAAAAGATTTCCGCCAAGTACGACGGCGAACCCTGCTGCAGCTGGGTGGGCACCGATGGTGCGGGCCACTTCGTGAAGATGGTGCACAACGGCATCGAATACGCGGACATGCAGGTCATCGGCGAGGCCTACGACCTGCTCCGCACCGGGGCCGGCCTGGAACCGCAGCAACAGGCCGAGATCTTCACCGCGTGGAACAAGACCGAGCTCTCATCCTTCCTCATCGAGATCACCGCGGAGGTGCTCGCCCACACGGATGCCAAGACCGGCAAGCCGTTCGTCGACGTGGTAGTGGACTCGGCCGGACAGAAGGGCACCGGGCGCTGGACCGTCGTCTCCGCGCTCGAACTCGGATCGCCGGTCTCCGGCATTGCCGAGTCGGTTTTCGCGCGCGGCCTTTCCTCGCAGCGCGGCCAGCGGGCGATTGCCCAGGACGTGCTGTCAGGGCACGAAGAAGACATCACGGTGCCGCAGAGCTTCGTCGAGGACGTCCGCCAGGCGCTGTTCGCCTCCAAGTTGGTCAGCTACGCCCAGGGCATCGACATGCTCGGTTCCGCAGCGGGCGAGTACGGCTGGGACCTGAAGCTGGACGAGATTGCCTCGCTCTGGCGCGCCGGCTGCATCATCCGGGCAGAACTGCTGGACGACATCATGAAGGCCTACGCCGGCGACTCCAAGCCGGAAAACCTGCTCTTCGCCCCGGCCTTCGCCGAAGCGATCGGCGCGGCAGTCCCCGCCTGGCGCCGCGTGGTGGCCACCGCTGTCCAGCTGGGCATCCCGGTGCCGGTGTTCGCGTCATCGCTGGCCTACTACGACGGGCTGCGCCGCAAGCGCCTGCCCGCCGCCCTGACCCAGGGCCTGCGCGACCTCTTCGGCGCCCACACCTACGGGCGGACGGACGCCGAAGGCACCTTCCACACCCTCTGGAGCGGCGACAAGTCAGAGGTCTCCGCCGTCGACACGCACTGAGGCTTAACTGTGGCGAACGCCCCGTACCTGCACAAGCAGATGCGGGGCGTTCGCTGTTTGCACGGTGAGTTTTAGGCGTCTTGCCGCGCCTCAACTCCTGTTGGGTTGACGGCTCCGGCGGCTTCAACCCGTTTAGTCCGGGACTCAGGAGGCCCGCAGCGGTGCGTCGGAACTCATGCCGCCGACTTCTGCACCTTCGAGTAGAAGAACTGGAGGAGGTCGGAGCCGAATTCGGCGCTGAACAGCGCGGCGGTCCAGCCGGTTGGCTTGGGAGCCAGCAGCAGGCCGAAGATGAAGCCGCTGGCCACCCATTGGCCCAGGCAGAACGGGCAGGTCACCAGTTCGCCGATGGCTTTCCGCGGTCCGGTGCCACGTACGTCTTCGGCCAGTTCGGCTGCTCCGCTTTGCCCGTCGAAGGTAGTGAAGGGAGCCCGCAGCGGGCTGGTGACCGGGGCCTTGGTCAGCAGAGAGCTTGTGCGTGGCAATGGCGATTAGCGCCAGGTCGCTCCACCGGGGCGCGTCCGGCAGGGTGCGGCGGGAGCGGTGAACTAAGGCTGTCCCCAAGGCCAGTCCTGCGCCGTGAACGCCCATCAGCAACAGGAATGAGCCCAGCGGCCGGTGCTCTCCGTGAGTGTATTCATCCTTCTCGCGCCGCAGCAGGGCCCGTAATGTCTGAGCTTTTTTCCTGATACGTCTGTTGCTTGCCTTCCCGGTCTGGTGCTTGTGGCGAGTTTATCGACGCCATGGGCGACGCAACAGGGCGGGACACCCGTGGAACGGCACGACTGACGGGCCAAAACCGCACCGTTAAGCGGAAATCGGCCCCTCCTCGGAAAGTTGAGGAGGGGCCGATTCTTCAGGTCTGCTTCCTGCTATAGCTTTGAAGCGCGGTAGCCCGCAGCCCGAGCTGCACCCTCGGTAGCGAAGCACTCTTCGGGGTTAGTGCGCGAGTAGAAGCCGCCGCCTGGGATGTGATAAATCCACTCGCCCGAGGAGCTTTGATTGCCCTTGATCGGGTATCCGGGCGGGCAATAGTTTCCGTTGGGGGCACTTCGAGTGGGCTTCGTACCGGCCTTGATAGTCAGCCACTGAGTTTTCGTGGCAGTCCGCGTGTAGGTCGACGCCGGCAACCGGTACTTCACCGTCGTGGTGACCCTATACTTGCCGGCCCGCAAGGAGACCCACTTCTTGTTCTTGGCCACAGTCTTACTGCCGGCTTTCACCGTCAGCGTCTTGGACACGACTTTTACGCCGTTGGCGGCCGACACGTTCGGCTTGATGGTCGCGGTGCCATTGTAAGGAGCCTTCTTGCCGGCAATGGTCTTCAGCGCCACTGCAGTGCGGACCACGAGCTTCTGCGTCTTCGACGTCGTCTTGACCTTCGAATAGACGCGCTGGCCGTCCACTTCTGCGTACGTCTTGTACTTCACGGTTGTGGCAACCGAGTAAGTTCCGGCCTTGAGCTTCGCGCTCTTCTTATTCTTGAGCACGGTCTTGCTGCCTTGCTTGACCGTGATGGTCTTGGCTGTCACGGTGACCCAACCGGTGGCGGCAACCGTGGGCTTCACCGTGGCAGTTCCGTTGACGGGGGCAACAGGGCTGCCGATGCTCTTGATCGCCACGCTCGTTTCGGGCGCCGGCGTCGGGACCGTCGCCCGAACGGCGGTACCAGTCATCGCTGCAACGGCCTGGACGGGAGCCGCGGTTGCGGCAGTGACGGAGCCTAAAAGGAGCGAGGCAGCGGCTGCGAACACAGCGGCGCCACGCACGTAAGGTGCGAGTTTCAATTTCCCCAACTTTCCCGGGACGGTGCCCGGTTAATAGTTTGACTGGGAAATTCTATGCCGAAACAAGCGCGAAGTGCCTATTGTCTCCACCTGAAGGCTGGGAAGCCTGACACGACATCGTCGGGCAAGCCGACTTCCGAATTCCTCAGGTGTGCGCCTTAGCGGCTGACCCGAAGGTGCTACAGCAACTCAGCGCGCAGTTCGGCCGCCGATTTGGGGGAGAGCAGGCCGGGCGGTACGTCGAAGACGGTGACTGCGCCGAACTGGCTCTGCTGGTGCAGGCGGTGCACGGCCCGGGCGTAGGCCACCAGGACGCTGGCGGTGAACTCCGGGTTGCTCTCCAGCGAGAGTCCGTACTCGATGACCTGGGCGTGTTCGTCGCTGGTGTTGCCGCTGCGGATGGTCATCCCGCCGTGCGGCATGGCGCTGTGGTCGCGGGCCAGTTCCTCGGCCGAGATGAAATGGACCTCGGTGTCGTACTGGTCGAAGTAGTGCGGCATGGTCACGATGGCCTCGCGGACTGCGTCGGGGTCGGCGCCGTCTGCCAGCACCACGAAGCATTCACGGGTGTGCTTCTGCCGCGTCTCCAGCTGCGGGCGGCTGCCGTCGCGTACCTGTTCAATCGCGGCCTCCGACGGCAGCGTGTACTGCACGCCGGCAGCGACACCCGGAACGCGCCGGACGGCGTCGGAGTGCCCCTGGCTCAGCCCGCGGCCCCAGAAGGTGTAGGTGTCGCCGTCGGGCAGGAGGGCTTCCCCGTACACCCGGTTGATGGAAAACATCCCGGGGTCCCAACCGGCGGAAATCAGCGCCGTCTTGCTCGCCGCCCGCGCCGGCGCGTCAACGGCGTCGAAGTATTCGGGAATGCGGGCGTGCGTGTCGAAGCTGTCCACCGTGTTAAAGCGGGCCGCCATGACCGGTCCCTGCTGCGGGAGGTCCTCCTTGGAACCGCCGCACAGGATCAGCACGTCGATGCTGTCTTCGTGGGCGGCCAGGTCGTCCATGGCGTACACGGCAGTCTCCTCGCGCAGCGTGGCAAGGTCGCCGGGGGACCGGCGGGTGAAGACCCCGGCCAGTTCCATGTCCGGGTTTTTGGCTACCGCGGCCTCCACGCCGCGGCCCAGGTTTCCGTAGCCGGCTATGCCGATGCGGATCGATTCGCCCACGGCTTGTCCTCTCGTCAGGTTCAACGTTTATCAGGCAGCAGTGGAAGGTTAGATCCACATCGCCGGGTCGATGTATTCGGCCGGGTCGACGGCCGGCTTGGTTTCGCGCATCGGATCGCGGTGCCGGAAGGTGGCCGGGATGCCGGTGATGATCGATTCCGGCGGAGCGTCTTTGACCACCACGGCGTTCGCACCGACGGCGCTGTCGGCCCCGATGACCACGGGGCCCAGCACTTTGGCGCCGGCACCGATGACCACCCGGTCGCCGATGGTGGGGTGGCGCTTGACCTTGTCCAGCGAACGGCCGCCGAGCGTGACGCCGTGGTAGAGCATCACGTCGTCGCCGATTTCGGCGGTCTCGCCGATCACCACGCCCATGCCGTGGTCAATGAAGAACCGGCGTCCGATGGTCGCGCCTGGATGGATCTCGATGCCGGTCAGGAAGCGTCCCGCCTGCGAAATCAACCGGGCCGGCAGCCGCAGCGACGGTTTGGCCCACAGCCTGTGGGTCAGCCGGTGGATCCAGATGGCGTGCAGCCCGGAGTAGGCCAGGAAATTCTCCACGTGGCCCCGGGCCGCCGGGTCGTGCGACCGGGCGGCCTCGAGGTCTTCACGCAGTCGCGCTAGGAAACCCATGTGCTCTTTCTGCTTGAACAGCGCCGCTCGGCGGCAAAGGAAAGCTGGTTTAGCCGCGGATGTCGTCGTACAGGATAGTGGAAATGTAGCGCTCACCGAAGTCGGGCACCACGGCCACGATCAGCTTACCGGCGTTCTCCGGGCGCTTCGCGACTTCCAGCGCCGCCCAGACGGCAGCACCCGAGGAGATGCCGCCGAGGATGCCTTCCTTGATGCCCAGATCGCGGGCGACGGCGACCGACGCCGACGTCGGCGCGTCCAGGACCTCGTCGTAGACGCTGGTGTTCAGCACCTCCGGCACGAAGTTGGCGCCCAGGCCCTGGATCTTGTGCGGGCCGGGGCTGCCGCCGGTGAGGATAGGGGAGTCTTCCGGCTCGACGGCGATGATCTGGACGCCGGGCTTGCGCTCCTTCAGCAGGCCGCCGGCGCCGGTGATGGTGCCGCCGGTGCCGATGCCGGCCACCAAGATGTCCACCTGGCCATCGGTGTCGGCCCAGATTTCCTCGCCGGTGGTGTTGCGGTGGATCAGCGGGTTGGCCTCATTGGCGAACTGCTGCGCCCAGATCGAGTTCTCCGTGTTGGCCACGATTTCCTTGGCCTTCTCCACTGCGCCGCGCATGCCCTCGGAACCCGGGGTAAGCACGATTTCGGCACCGAACGCGCGCAGCATGACCCGGCGCTCGGTGGACATGGTCTCCGGCATGGTCAGGATCACCTTGTAGCCGCGGGCTGCACCGACCATGGCCAGCGCGATGCCGGTGTTGCCGGAGGTGCCCTCCACGATGGTGCCGCCGGGCTTCAGCGCTCCGGCCTTCTCGGCGGCGTCGACGATGGCCACGCCGATCCGGTCCTTGACCGAGTTGGCGGGGTTGTAGAATTCCAGCTTCACGGCGATCTGGGCCGGCAGGCCCTCGGTGAGCCGGTTCAGGCGCACCAGCGGGGTGCGCCCCACAACCTGGGTGACGTCGTCGTAAATCGGGGCCATGTTTTCCTGCCTTCTGGCCGTTGGGCCGTTACAGATGGGAGTAACAAAACTTCTTCCACACTAGTCAGCGCGGCGAGTGGTGGGCTAAGCGGTGAGCCATTCGGCGTAATATTTTCGGGCCTTGGCCAGCTTGGGATTGATGATCACCTGGCAGTAGCCGGCGTCGGGATGCTTGGCGTAGAAGTTCTGGTGGTATTCCTCCGCCGGGTAGAACTCGGGCAGCCGCACAACCTCGGTCACGATGGGGTCCTGCCAGTCGGCCTGCGCGCGCTCGATGGCCGCTTCGAAGGTCTGTTTCTGTTCGTCGTCGACGTAGAACATGGACGAGCGGTACTGCGTCCCGACGTCGTAGCCCTGGCGGTTCAGGGTGGTGGGGTTGTGCGAGGCGAAGAACATTCCCAGGATGATGTCTTCGGGCACCACCGTTTCGTCGAACGTCACGGCCACCACCTCTGCGTGCCCAGTCGTTCC
This sequence comes from Arthrobacter sp. Y3225116, assembly GCF_059091245.1. NCBI lineage: Bacteria > Bacillati > Actinomycetota > Actinomycetes > Micrococcales > Micrococcaceae > Arthrobacter > Arthrobacter sp. Y3225116. The sequence continues at coordinate 54,604 of NZ_JBNHGL010000002.1, read as the reverse complement.
GGTGCAGACCGCTTCGTAGGAGGGACTCTTCACGTGGCCGCCGGTGTAGCCGGAAACCACCTCCGTGACACCGCGCGTCCTGTTGTAGACGGCGTCCAGGCACCAAAAGCAGCCACCGCCAAGCACAAAAGTCTTCATGGCTTAACAATGTCACGGACCCCTCGAATGTTCCCGGGCCGCGAACGCGGGCGGCGGCTGGTGGGCGGACCACCGCGGATGGGGTAGAAAAGGATTCATGGTCGACGACGAACAGCTCCGCACCGGGGATGCCGAAGCCCCCGCAGGCACCGAAGCCCCCGAGGGAACCCAAGCCGCCGAGGGAAGCACAACATCCGAAGGCGCCAAAGCCCCCGAGGGAAGCGCAAGCCCCGAAGGAAACGAAGCTACCGAGGGAACCGAAGCCGCCGAGGGAACCGGATCCTCAAAGCAGGACGAAGCGCGGCCGACGACGCCGGTGCTGGGCGATGTGCTCCTGGCCATCGAAGAGCTCTGGCCCGAATCGCTGGCCGAGCAATGGGATGCGGTGGGCCCCGTCGTCGGCCGGCCCTCCTCCACCGTGCGGAAGATCATGTTCGCCGTGGATCCGACAACCGAAGTGATCACCGAGGCCATCGAGTGGGGTGCCGACCTGCTGCTCACGCATCACCCGCTGCTGCTGAAGCCGGTCAACTCGGTCGCAACCACCAGCTTCAAGGGAGACGCCGTGCACCGGCTGATCGAAAGCGGCTGCGCTTTGGTCACGGTTCACACCAATGCGGACAGCGCCGTCGGGGGCGTCTCCGACGTGCTCGCGGATGCGCTCGGATTGCGGGACGTGCGGCCGCTCTCACCGGCCGACAACGGTTTGCCGGAAGAAGGCATCGGGCGGGTGGGGGAGCTGGCCGAAGCCAAGACGCTGGGCGAGTTCGCCGAGCAGGTGTTCAGCATCCTGCCGGCCGTCGCCGGGGGAGTGAGGGTGGCCGGCGACCGCAACGGGATCATCCGCAGTGTGGCCGTGTGCGGCGGTGCCGGCGACTCGCTGCTCGATCAGGTCCGCGCCTCGCGGGCGGACGTTTACGTCACGGCCGACCTGCGCCACCACCCGGCGTCGGAAGCGCGCGAGGGAGCCGTGGACGGCCGGCCGTACCTCATCGACGTCTCGCATTTCGGCAGCGAATGGCTGTGGCTGACGCCGGCGTCCGTGGCGCTGGACAATGTCCTGGCCGACCAGGGCTACTCGGTGGAAGTCAAGGTCAGCGTCACCAACACCGATCCGTGGGATTTCGTCCTGACGCCGGGGTAGCAGCGCGTCGTCCGGACTGTAGGCTTGGACGAGGCTGAACCGCAGTGGTTCCGCAGCGTTTTGAAAGGACGTACATGGCGAAGGCACCGGCTTCCGAGCAACTGAGGTTGCTCGACCTGCAGGCACTGGACGGCAAGCTCACCCAACTGAGCCGCCGCGCTGCAGCCACCGCCAAGAACGCCGACATCGACGCGCTGGCGGAGAAGCTGGCGGCCGCCGACTCGTCTCTGGTCGCCCTTAACACGGAGATTGCGGACACCGAACGCGAGCTGAAGCGCGCCGAAGGCGACGTGGAAACCGTCCAGTCGCGGATCGAACGCGACCAGAAGCGTTTGGACAGCGGAGCGGGTTCGCCCAAGGACCTGACCGCGCTGCAGCACGAACTGGTGTCGCTGAACAAGCGCCGCGGCGACCTGGAAGACGTGGAGCTGGAAGTGATGGAGCGCCTCGAGGGGCTCCGCACCCGGCAGGCCGAGCACCAGCAGGCCAACGATCAGTTGCGCGAAGAACTGTCCGGTTTGGAGCGCGCCCGCGACGAAGAGCTCGCCGGCATCGAAAGCGAACGTGCCGCGGCAGCCGCTGAACGCCAGAAAATGGCCGGCAGCTTCGAGGCCTCCCTGCTGGCCGTCTACGAAAAGACGCTTGCCCACCGGGGCATCGGCGCCGCTCGGCTGTTCCACGGCAAGTCGGAGGGCTCCGGCATGCAGCTCAGCCCCGGCGACCTGGCCGACATCCGCAAGGCCGCACCGGACGACATCGTCTTTTGCCCCGACTCCGGCTGCATCCTGATCCGCTCGGAGGAGTGGGGCAGCTAACAGGCGGGAGGGGCGTGAGCCGGTCGCTGCAGGCATCTCGGAGGTCGCGGAGCCCGTCGAGACCGGCGAGCCTGTGTCGTATACTCGTCCGATGATTCAGAGGGCGAAAAGGATTTACCAGCAGCTGCTCCATTCAGATGTGGGTGAGGTAACCAAGTACGCCATTGATGGAATCGTTGGCAAGGTCAGTCCCGGCAGCGCAGGATCGGGAACCGAGGACCACGTCGCGCTCTACATCAACGACTTGCGGGTGATGAGTGCTCCCGTGCAAGTGGATTCTGACGGTCGTGGAACGTTCGAGTTCGGCGTGTACGACCTCTGGCGATTCGCGCAGAAGTCGGACAAGCTCTCGGTTCGGTACGGCGGCAAGGCATTAAGAATGCCCTCAGGGGGAAGGTCTCATCCGTCCCTGCGAAACGGTAAAGAAGACGTTGAGGCCCTGAAGCGCAGGTTTGCGCAGGGACAAGCCTTCGACAGGGCGGGCAAAATAAGGCCGCTTCCCAAAAATGAGGACATAGCTTGGCAGGACGGAGTCCTGAGTCTGTACCGGGAAGTTGCCAAAGTGATCGAGGACGTGACCGGCAGCCGGGCGTTCCTCTACAGCGGCACACTGCTTGGCTACGTCCGCGAAAACGGGTTCATTCCTCATGACAAGGACATGGACTGCGCCTACCTGAGCCAGACAGCCACGGCTGATGAAGCCCGCGAGGAATTCATACGGGTGGGCAGGGCACTCATAGCCGCCGGATATCAGGTGACGCCAAAGGCTTCATGCATCGCCGTTCGTGACAGGCACGGTTCTCGCGACATGGTGGACATCGCCCACCTATTTCTCAAACCCAACGGGTTTGTCGGCTTCCCCTTCGGCACGGTCGGAGTCGAGGAAGTCCCCGCAACGGACTTTCTGCCGGTGCAGGAGTCGACCCTGAGCGGTCACCCGGTGAACGTGCCGCACCGCCCGGAACGCATCGTGGCACACGTGTACGGCGACGACTGGCGCATTCCAAACCCGGATTTCCGGTGGAAAGATGCGCGAAGGCGACGTGATTCCGAAGCTCTGTTGAGCTACACGGACCGGACGCGCCTCGCCATGGACGATTTCTACGCGCACGACGCCGTCACCTCGCCATCCGGCTTTGCGCAGTGGGTAAATTCGGCCGCCACCGGCATCGGGTCCGTCATCGACGTGGGCAGCGGAAACGGCCGCGACTCGGTCTTCTTTGCTGACAATGGATTGCCAGTGACTGCGATCGACGCCAGCACTTACGCGGTTGCTGCAGCGCATGCCCATGTTGGCATCCGGCAGGGAGTAGAGGTCATCGAGGGGGACGTGCTGGAGGACGGCCGGTTGGCAGCGCTCCGGAACGGAGTACACCACAGCGGCGCCGTGCTGTTTTACGCGCGATTCTTGCTGAACGGCCTAACGGAGATCGAGGGGCAGCGGTTTTTCGAACAACTGGCATCGGCCGCGGTCCCCGGGGACGTCGTCGCTCTGGAACACCGGACCGAACTGGACGCCAGTCGGAAAAAGGCCCGGTTCCGGTCCTTCCGCAGGTTCATCCCGGCAGCTGAAACCCTGCGGAAGCTTCAGGAGTTCGGCTTCGAGGTCTTCGAGCAGCAGTCCGGGACAGGGTTGGCCAAGTTTGAACGCGAAGACCCGGAGATCGCAAGGGTCCTGGCCCGCAAGCGCTAAGACTTTCCTGCGTCAGCGGGGTGTTCGGGTACGGTAGCCGCCCCAGGGTCACGGCAGGGGGCCCGGTGAGTTGAGCCTACGGCTCCAGGATGATGTTCAGGGCGTTGGCTTTCCGTGCCGTGCCAGCAACCAGTTCCGCCTGCCAAACTTCCTGCGCTGCCTTTAGCAATGCGGCCGGCGTCTCGGGCGCCTTGCCGCGCCTCGTCACCAAGTGGCGGGCGAGTTCGCCACGGGTGTGCTTGGCGAAGTGCGAGACCACCGTGCGTTTGCCGTTGCGCTCCTGGAAAACGTTGACCACGACCGTACGGGTGGGATCGGGAGTCCAGGCGGCGGCGTAGGTGCTCGAGCGGCAGTCCACCAGCAGGTGGCCCTCCGCATGGGCCTCGAGCGCCTTGGGCAGCCGCTTCTTCCAATAGGAGGCTAGCTTCCCTGTTTCCGGCAGGCCCACGGACATGGAGAGCCGGTAGGCCGGGATGCTGTCGGCAAAACCGATCGCGCCCCACAGCGCCGAGATGACGACGACGGCGGCGTCCGCCTTGCGTTTCTGAGCCGCGGTCATGGATCGGTACCCGAGGGCGTCGTAGAGCACACCGGAGTAGATGGTGTGCGCCGGGGCGGAGGGCTCCTTGTGCAGCCGGGTGTTGCGTTCCACCTCCGCGGCCAGCGAGGCGCCGACGCCCAGTCGGGTGAGCGCCTCCGGGCTCCGGCTGACGTGGGCCAAGGCCGTCAGCACAGCCTCGCGGGCCGGGTTCAGCTCCGGAAACTGCAGGTCCTGCAGCGCGAACGGGTGTCCCTTGGCGGCAGCGGTCTTCCCTTCGGAAGGCGGAAGAAGAATCAGCACCGTAAGAGCCTACCGTCGGACGGCGGTGCCGAACGACAGGCGGCCCGCCGCCGTCGTCCCCGAAGGGAAGCGGCAGATGTGCCAGATTACGGGTCACGGGTGGGCAGGCCGTATCCTGAAGGCGGGACGGGTTGGCTGGGCGATCGCGTCGGGTTGGTCCGCGAGGACGAGTCCGCCGAGGAAAGTCCGGGCTCCACAGGGCAGGGTGGTGGGTAACGCCCACTCGGGGAAACCCGCAGGCAAGTGCCACAGAAAACAGACCGCCAGGACTGCTCCGGCAGGGCCTGGTAAGGGTGAAACGGCGGTGTAAGAGACCACCAGCGACCCGGGCGACCGGGACGGCTAGGTAAACCCCACCCGGAGCAAGGCCAGACAGGGCACGATCGAGGGCTGCTCGCCCGAGTGTCCGGGTAGGCCGCTTGAGGGTACCGGCAACGGTGCTCCTAGATGGATGATCGCCACCCGGCGGCGGGCAACTGCCGCAGGTGACAGAACCCGGCTTACAGACCAACCCGTCCCACTCTCCCTTGTATCAACTGGGAGAGAGGCCTGTTTCGGCCCTCGGCTGCGGGCTTGGGCACTTCGTTGTGTTGATTCGTATCTATGGAGCTCTGATGCTTGCTTCTTCCTGGATCCTCGCTGGGAGAAGGACGTTGGATATTAGTGGCACAACATTTCATTTATCGCGCTGCGTGCGCATATACGCGCACGCAGCGGAACTTCCGGCGTTCTTTCGGTTGAGGTCCCCGGCTTTCCGGGCGATCGCGCCCGCCATGTCCTGGCGCACGGTGCGGGACTCGCGCATCCGCAGGAGCACAAACCCGATGAGCAGGGCGAGGATGAGGCCAAACACTCCGAGCTGACCGAGCCGCGAGCCGAGAATCCCGTTCGCTTCTGCTCCACACTCGTGGTCACTTCCTATCGGGCTATGCAATGGCTGCCCCGCAAGAACGGTTCGGAATGAGTTAAATGACTGATGGCACCCCGTGCGGGATGCCTTCAGATGGTTGGTTGGTTCGGGCTAGCCGAGCAAGGCGCTGATTGCTTGGCGAAGTCGATGCTTCACGGTTCGTTTTGTTGTCGGCGCTTCTTCTGTCATGTTCCAGTAGTCCGATTTCGTGACCGTGGAAGCATCGTCCTTGTAGAACGGTGGCACTAGTGACAGGTGCGGGCGCTCCCATGCGATGTTGCGACGGGTCACCTTGGCGGGTGTGCCGGCCGCGACACAGTTGTTCGGGATCTTCCCCGTGACGAGGCTGCGGAACCCGATCACGGACCCGTCACCAATCTGCGCGCCAGCCAATGCGACCGCCCCGTTGGCGAACCACACATGGCTTCCAATGGTCACGTCGCGTGCCGGGTTGATGCGCTTGCCCGTCGTCACGTCGAAGATGGGGTGGGCGTCATCGGTGCGGAACTGGTTTTCTTGGGCGATCATCACATCATCACCAAGCGAAACGGTGCGGCCCTCCATGGCGGTGATTATGCAACGTCCGGTCATGTTGATGTTGTCACCGAACTTCACGGTGGCGTCCTGGCCGATGCGGATAACCGCTTGGACGCCGCCCACATTGGGGTTGGCCCCGAGGATAAGGGTTCCGTTGTCACAGTCGAAGTAGACGCGCAGGTATCCGACCTTCACGCCTTCCGGGGCGATGATCCTGTTGTTCTTGCCCTTAAAGAAGATCGCGATATCGCCCCCGAGTGGTTCCTCGGTGTAGGTGATGCTGTTGCCGTTTTCGTCCGCGTACTCGGCTAGTTCGGTGACTTTACCCATGCCGGTTAGCCTACCGGCATGGACTGTCACCTCTTTAGCTGACGGGGTATCTGACGTTCGACAGGTAGCACGGGGCCGGCTTGACCTACGATGAGGTCATGTTGAACCGATCGTCTGGCAGGGCGTCGTAATCCTGCGCCAGTGTTTCGACCAGTGTGTTGCTGAACCGTGAGAGGATGAGCGGTCGAGCCCACCACGGGGCAGTGAAAGCGGTCGTGACGGATGTTGCAGTGGGATTGGTAAGCGACCCCCGGTAAACGGCCTCCCCATCCTTGACCCAAACGGCAGCGTAGGTCGTCGTAAACCCGTTCTGTCCGGTGAGTGCATGCCAACTGGTCCCGGTGTCACCGATGGCGCGAGCCGGCTCGAGCAGGAAGCTCCCACCGATGATGCGCGGCCCGCCCGAGTCCGACGACGGGTGCGTGTACTGCCCGTTGATAAGGGTCTGCGCCGACCCGCCACCATCGAGGGGTATGGCGGGCCATACTCCTATGAATGCGATGAGGTCCGCGACCTCCTGATACGTTGGCCCGCTAGCGCCAGACACGCCCGAGGGGGCATTCCCGGCCCGCTCTCCCCAGTTGGCGGCCGTCTTCCAGAGCGAGCAGCTGTCGCAGCCCGAGATCATTTCCGGCGTTCTCCTTACATCTCGCGGGCCGAAGACGACAGTGGTCGATACAGTCTCAGCTGGTTCCATCGCCAGCCTGCATCTCTCGCCGGGGGAACTATGAACCGCCCTTCGCTGTCGCCTGCTTCGCTGCGCTCCATGCTGCGCGTTGGCCTGACAACAGCAGTCCTCACGACGCTGCTCGCCTCGACGCTGCCAGCCTTCGCTTCCGGGGAGGCGGCACCGGCCGTCCAGTCTTCCCAAGCGCCCGCTCCCGTCGATCCAACGGCGGACACCTTGCCGAACGACTTCGAAAGCCCCGTCCCGACCGAGGGCCCGGTCGGCGAAACGAGTCCGGAACCCCAGCCGACACCAACCAACGTTGTTTCTTCGCCTTCGACTTCGGCGGACCCATCCAGCGGCGCGTCGGAGGAGACAGCCGTTCCCGCGACCCCAACGCCGTCGGTGCTGCCCACAGAACCGGGAAGAGCACCAGGGGAGCGTTCTAAGGCGCTCGTGCAGCAGAGCGACCCGCAGGAAACTCCGCCGACAGATGAGCCGGTGGCAGAGCCGCCGCATGTAGCAGCAGGGCAGAAGGCAATTGCGGCGAAGGCCATGGCCTTGAGGCTTAGCCCGGTCAACGACTTCCGTTGCACGCTCAAGGACAACGGATGCGTCCGCACGTACACGGACAGCGGCGGGGCGGCGCGGATCGGTATCTACTGGTCGTCGCCAACGGGCGCTTACGCCGTTGACCTGAAGCATCCGATCTACAAGGCCTTCCAAGCGGCCAAGTACGAAAACGGCAAGTACGGCTATCCCATCGCAGACATGAAGGTTGCCTCCGACAGAAGCGCCTCGCAGCAATTTCAGGGCGGCACCATCAGCTACACGCCCCCGCACGTCGTCGCCGGCAGGAAGGCCATCGACGCCAAGGCGAAACTGCACAATCTGATTGCCGTCAACGATCTCAACTGCCGCCTGGTGGGCAACGGGTGCGTCCGTACCTACCAGCCGTCCTCCAAGAGCACCAAGCGCATCGGCATCTACTGGACGGCGAAAACCGGGGCACGAAGCACGGACCTCCAGCACCCGATCTACAAGAAGTTCGCGGCCGCAGGATATGAACGCGGGACCTTGGGGTACCCGACGGCCGACCTGAAGTGCGGACTGAAGTCCAAGGGATGTGTCCAGATCTTCCACAAGGGGACGATCGCGTACTCGCCGTCGACCGGCGCCAAGATCCTGACTGCACAGATGAATTACAGCTGGAAGGCCCGCGGCAGCCAGAACGGCACGTTGGGCTACCCCCTGCAGGACGCCGTAAATCGCAGCGGCAAGACCACGCAGGTTTTCCAGGGTGGCTCCCTAGTGGCGGCCCGCGTGGGCGCCGTGATGTACCCGAAGAATGAGTGCTGGGCGATCGGCGCGAACAAGACCCGCTATGCCCACAACTGGGCCAACCGCATCTCCTTCACCATCGCGGAGACGTACGGAACCTACAAGGCCAGCTTCATCAACTGCGTGCGGGTTGGCTCCGTCTACAAGCAGGAATGGAAAACGGGCAAGGCGACCGTGGGACTCAAGGGGTTCAAGCGCCCGGGAGTGGCATCCGGGCACACCCAGTACCGCTGGTCCCCGCAGGGCAGCTTCACCGTCCATGAAGCATTCGGTGAGGGCAACCCCGGCACGGACCTCAAGTACAAGAAGCTGAACAAACGGTCCAGATGGTCCGGTACGCTCGGCTCCTCCTACAACAAGTACTACGAAGCCGGTTCCGTGGGTTACGAACGGTGGCCGGACGAGAACATGTGGTTTTACATGCGCCTGCCTACCGGCGACTACCGCCAAGGCGCTGTGATCGACTACAACCGCGGACCGGGGCAAACCATCAAGCAGGGCGCGGGGTTCGCCATCTTCCTGCACGCCAATCCCGTACCGACGGCGGGTTGCATCGCACTGGACCTCCAGAACGTGGTCCGCTACCTCAAGACCGCCGACCCCGGCGACAGAATCATCATGGGAGTCCGGCAGGACATCTTCAAAGCCTGATCTTTGAAACGGCCGACGGCGGTGCTTCCCGGAGCGGGGGAGCACCGCCTGTAGGATGTCCGGATGCCTGCCACGCCGCCTTTGCGAGACCACCGACTGGACACGGCCAAGGGACTCTTGATCTTCGCAGTAGTTCTTGGGCACTTCCTGGAAGCTACCGGTAGCTGGCGCGCGGACGGGACGCGCTTGGCGCTGACCGGGATCTATATGTTCCACATGCCGGCATTCGTGTTCCTGGCCGGCGTGACGGCCAAGACCACGCGGCTGGGTCAGCGCCTTGGAACGTTCGCGGTGATTCTGGTGGCCTTCCAGGCCGCGTATTTTGTTTTCGTCCGGCTGCTGGATCTCGACCGGAACTTCTCCCTTGATACCCCGTTCTGGATTCTGTGGTTTTTGCTGGGCATGGTGTGGTGGCTTCTGCTCCTCCCCGTTGTTTTGCGGTTCCCCCGGGCTGCGGTCCTTTCGTCGATCGCCATTGCAGTGTGTGCCGGAAGCTTGGACGAGCTCGGATATACCCTGTCGGCATCCCGGACGCTGGTGTTCCTGCCGTTCTTCGTCCTGGGCGCTGCCTACGGCAAGCGTCTGGTGGCGGCGCTGGCCGCGGCGCCGACGGCGTGGAAAGGGATTGCGCTCCTGGCAGGCCTGACCGGTTGGTGGCTGGTGTACAGCCTGGAGATTCCGCACCAGTGGTTCTACGGCTCCTTCGGCTTCGCAAGGCTGGAAGTCGGGGATGCCGCAGGGATCGCGACGAGAATGGGACTACTTCTTGTGGCCGTCGTGGCAATATGTGCCCTCACCAGCGTGTCCCCGGATCGGGACGGCACGCTCGCACGGTGGGGTCGGCACAGCCTGGCCATCTATCTGCTGCACGGATTCCTTGTCCTGGCCACAGGAGCGTTCCTTCCCCCGCTTCAAGGGGTGTGGGGGAGCATCGGGGTCCTGGCACTCAGCCTTGCGCTGAGCGCAGCAACCGTCATGTTGCTGGCTTTGCCCGCCTTCGAGAACGCGATTCGCCGCGCATCCGCCCATGTCGTTAGGGGCTACTCAGGGACGGTCGAAGAGACCAGCGGCCAAAAAGGTCAACGCATCCGAACGTGAGGCAGTTCACCTGTAACGGTGCGTCCCTGCTCCGCGTAGTCTCTAGAATGGGTAACGGATAGGCGTGAGCCGCCGCCGATCGAGGGTCGACGACGGGAACGGGCCGATCCGCAAGCTTCCCGCCGGCACTTGGCGGTGGCGTGCCGTGTGGCCGGACAGACTGTCGGGCCATACGGCGTCGTCGTGAAAATCCACGGCGGTGACAACCGGGCTCGAGGGAGAACCCGGCTGATGTAGGAAGGTAATTCTGTGAACCAGATGTCAGAGTCGGCCCTGGATACGTGGACCAACCGCGAGGCACTTGCCGAAGCGATGATCCCCATGATCGGGCGCTTGTACCGCGAAAACAACGTAGTCACCTCCATCCACGGGCGCAGCCTGATCAACCAGTCCGTGGTGGGCATCCTGAAGGCGCACCGCTTCGCCCGCCAGATTGACGACGCCGAACTGCCGCTGGAAGAGACCTTCCCGGTGCTGCAGGCGATGAGCGAGCTGGACCTCGGCGCGGGTTCCGTGGACTTGGCCCGCCTGCTGGTGAAGTTCAAGAACGAGGGTGATGGCGCCGAACTGAAGGACTTCGTCCGCACCGAGCTGGCGGACATCGTCGGCAAGCGCGGCGCCGACGAGCGCACCAGCACCGACGTGGTGCTCTACGGCTTCGGCCGCATCGGCCGCCTGCTGGCCCGGATCCTGGTGGGCCACTCAGGCGGCGGCCACGGCCTGCGCCTCCGCGCCGTCGTAGTCCGCAAGGGCAGCGACGACGACCTGGTCAAGCGCGCCAGCCTGCTGCGCCGCGACTCGGTGCACGGCCCCTTCGAGGGAACGATTTCCGTGGATGAGGAAAACAACACCATCCAGGCCAACGGCACCCTGATCCAGTTCATCTACTCCAACGACCCCGCGTCCGTCGACTACACCCAGTACGGCATCCAGGACGCCATCGTGGTGGACAACACGGGCAAGTGGCGCGACGAGGCCGGACTGTCCCAGCACCTGCAGTGCCCCGGCGTCTCGCGCGTGCTCCTCACCGCCCCGGGCAAGGGCAGCCTGAAGAATATCGTGCACGGTGTGAACCACGCAGACATCACCGACGAGGACAAGATCGTCTCCGCGGCCTCCTGCACCACCAACGCCATCACGCCGGTCCTGAAGGCGCTGAACGACAAGTTCGGCATTGCCCACGGCCACGTGGAGACGGTGCACTCCTACACCAACGACCAGAACCTGATCGACAACTTCCACAAGGGATCCCGCCGCGGCCGCTCCGCTGCGCTGAACATGGTGCTGACCGAAACCGGCGCGGCCAAGGCAGTGGCCAAGGCCCTGCCGGAGCTGGAAGGCAAGCTGACCGGCAACGCCATCCGCGTCCCCACCCCGGACGTTTCCATGGCCATCCTGAACCTGAACCTGGAACAGGACGCCACCAAGGAAAGCCTGAACGAATACCTGCGCGGCATGTCGCTGAACTCGGACCTACGGAAGCAGATCGACTACATCGACTCTCCCGAGGTCGTCTCCACCGACTTCGTCGGCTCCCGCCGTGCCGGGATCGTGGACGGCCTGGCCACGATTGCCAGCGGCAAGAACGCCGTGCTCTACGTCTGGTACGACAACGAGTTCGGCTACAGCTGCCAGGTGGTCCGCGTGCTCGAGGAGATCGCCGGCGTCAACCCGAAGATCTTCCCGGCCGTTCTGGAACCGGTAGCCGAGACGGTCTGATCGCCCTTAGAGTGCAATAACGACGACGGGGCCGGCGGCATGCGAATGCCGCCGGCTTCCGTCGTTAACCGGCCGGTGGCATCGGAAACCTCATGCTGGTTTGTGGGCGTAGCGATCCAAACGGCCAAGCCGGCTGTGGGCGCCCGCGCCACTGCCGCCGCTATGGCTTTGCGGCGACGCCGTTCCTACAATGGCCGCATGGTAGAGATGACGCGTTGGGAACGGGCGCAGGTCAATTACAAGGAGGCCCAGCGGCTGCTGGACGCGGCGCACGACGCGTACGCCCGCGGCAATGTGACGTCGAAGCGCATCGACGAACTCAAACGGCTTCGGGACATCGCGCTGGAGGATCTGCACCGCTGCGAAAAGGACCATCGATCCAGTCTCACGGACAGCTGACCCGAACCGTGCCGCTGGGGGCTTGAGACCTCGAAGGATCAAGATCTCGCTTCCTTACAGGGCGGACGCTAGTGGCCGAACGGATCCGGGTCGACTCCCGGCAGCCACATGTTGCCGGGGACGCCCCAGCCTTCCTTCTTGATGTTCTTGCGGGCGCGCTTGCCCCACCGGTCGTTGAGCCGGTCGATGTACAGCCTGCCGTCCAAATGGTCGTACTCGTGCTGCATCACCCGGGCGAACCAGCCGGTCGCCTCGAAATCCACCGGGCTGCCGTCTGCGTCGAACCCCCGGACGCGGGCCCACTCGGCCCGCTTCAGGGGATAGCTGTGCCCGGGCACGGACAGGCAGCCCTCGTTTTCCTCGTCGGGGTCGGGTTCCGCACCCGAGACCTTGCCGAGAACCAGGGTGGGATTGACCAGGACGCCCCGCGGCGGGACGTCGTCGTCGTTGGCGAATTCATAAGTGAAGATCCGCAGTCCCACCCCGATCTGCGGAGCCGCCAGCCCTACGCCGTGGGCCTCGTCCATCGTCTCGAACATGTCAGCGATGATCGCGCGGAGCTCGTCGTCGAAATTCTCGACCTCGGCTGCACGGCGGTGCAGCACCGGCTCGCCGGTGATAGTGACGGGGCGAACGGTCATTTCTCTCCTTCGCTCAGGATGTCGGCGCGGGCGCCGCCGTCGCGGCCGGACATGCGAAGAGCCGCCCCGGCGTCGGGACGGCTCTGCCTGCCGGCTGCTGCCGGACCTTCGGGGTGAGTAACGGGGATTGAACCCGCGACCTCCTGGACCACAACCAGGCGCTCTGCCAGCTGAGCTATACCCACCACGTGCCCTCTTGTTCCTCCCGACGGGCCCCGCTCCAGCGGTTCCTGCCGGTCTCCAACCAGTAAGGCAACGCAGACTAGTTTACATGCTTTTCATCTGGCTTTTGCCACTTTAGGCGATTCCCGCAGTGAAAGTGGCGCAGCTAACATCCTAGTCCCCGGACGTGGCGCCGATGCTTGCGGCGATCTTCTTCGCGGTGGCCGAATCCGGGCCGGGGGAGGGGACGAAGACGGCCTGCCGGTAGTACCGGAGCTCATTAATGGAGTCCTTGATGTCGCCCAGTGCCCGGTGTCCGCCGCTCTTGGCCGGAGCTTGGAAGTAGGCCCGGGTGAACCAGCGGCGCGAGAGTTCCTTGATCGTGGAAACGTCGATGATCCGGTAGTGCAGGTGATCAATGACGCGGGGCATGTCGCGGGCCAGGAAGGTCCGGTCCGTGCCAACGGAGTTGCCTGCCAGCTGCGCCTTGCGGGGTTCGGGAACCCACGCCGTGATGTATTCCATCACCTTGTCTTCGGCCTCGGCCATCGTCATGCCGTGCGGGAGTTCGTCCAGCAGCTTGGAGGTGGTGTGCATGGTGCGGACGAAGTCGTTCATCTGGGCGAGGGCCTCTGCGGTGGGCTTGATGACGACGTCGACTCCTTCCCCCAGGATGTTGAGTTCCGAGTCGGTGACCAGGACTGCGACCTCGATGAGCGCGTCGGCTTCGAGGTCCAGTCCGGTCATTTCGCAGTCGATCCAGACAATATGTTCATTAGAGATTGGCACCCGATAAATGTATCGCGTCGGCGCGCTGGCGCGCGGGAGAGGCGGCAGGGAATGCCTTCGGCCCGGTGCTAACATGCAGAGAGCACCTCAAGCAGGCGTGCCTCCCACGCTGCCTTCGACTGACCGTTCCGAGGCGTGCAGACCACCCCCGCGGCACGCGCCGCACCGGACCAGGGTGTACTGACCCCGGAGTGATTGGACCGCCGAGACGATGACTGCCCAAAGACCCGCGACTGAACCTTCCAGCTCACGCAGCGGAAGCGTCGTCAAGGAACGGTCTACCCGGAGCATCCTCGAGGGCGCCATCGGCTCGATCATGATGTTCCTCGGGTCGCTGGGGGTGGGGTGGCTGGCCTCGGTGTCCGAACTGCGGCGCTGGCCGCTGCTGATCTTCCTGCGGGTGGAACTGGTCGGTGTGATCCTCTCGGTGATCCTGCTCGCCCTCGGGGGCATGATCCTGGTCCGGGCCTGGCTGCGGCTCGGCCAGCAGTTCACCGTCTGGGGCCGGTCCGCGCGGCGGGCAACGCTGACCGCCATTGTTGCCTGGGGCACTCCGCTGGCACTGTGTATCCCGCTGTTCAGCCGTGACGTCTACGCCTATATTGCCCAAGGCAAAGTCATGGTCAACAACCTCAATCCGTACGTGGACGGGTACGACCAACTGCAGAACTATCTGCAGACCGGAGCCGACGACCTCTGGGCACGCAGCCCCACGCCTTATGGGCCGATCTTTCTCTGGATGGAAGAGTTCATCGTCTGGCTCACGGGCGGCCACCCGGAATACTCCATCATCATGTTCCGGATCCTCGCCATCGCCGGTGCCGCGATGTGCGTCTACTACGGACCGAAACTTGCCGAACTGCACGGCATTAATCCCAACCGGGCGTTGTGGCTGGCCTGCGCCAATCCGTTGTTCCTGACCACCTTCATCGCCAGCATCCACAACGATGCCCTGATGCTGGGGCTGGCACTTGCCGGCCTCTACTACGCGGCGAACCGACGCGTACTGCTGGGCATCTTGCTGGTGACACTCTCGATTGGCATCAAACCGATCACCCTGATCTTCCTGCCGTTCGTCGGCCTGTTATGGGCGGGCAAGGGGGCCAGTTGGCCGCGCAAATTCGGATACTGGGCACTGACCGCCGGGATTTCCTTCGGGCTGCTGGCGATTCTGGGGATGATCAACGGGCTGGGATTCGGCTGGGTCGGGGCCCTCAGCCAGCAAGGAGCCGGCCTGATGATTTGGTACGCCCCGGTCGGGCTGCTGGGAATCTTCCTGGGACTGGTGTCCGGCGGATTGGGGCTCGACGGGGCGATGGTGCAGTCCGCCGTCTACACGGGCGGCAGGATCCTGGCTGTGCTGATTGTCCTCTACACCATGTTCCGCGGCAGTTACGACCGGATTGTTCGTCGGCTCGCGCTGGCGCTGGCCGCCGTGGTCTTGCTTGGCCCGATGATCCAGCCTTGGTACATCGTGTGGCTGCTGCCGCTGTTTGCGGCCACAGGGATCCGGAACGACTGGCAGGTGCAGACCGTCTACGCAGTGACGTCCTTCCTGATGATCTACGCGATCACCGACCAGCTGGACATCTTCCCCTACATCGAGTTCGACCTCGACATGGCGCGGCTCCTCGCCTGCATCGTTGCCGTCGCCTTCGCGCTGTACCTGGTGTTTCTGGATCCAAAAACGCGCAAGCTCTTCCGCAAGAAATACGCCGACTCACACGACCAGCGACTCTTCTGACGCGCTCGGCAACCGATCTAGGAGAAACAAGGCATCATGAACGACGCCGAACACATCATCGCCGCCGACTTCGACGTCACCGATTGGGTGCCGGAACCCTACGAAATCGAGGGAACAAGCTCGGACCTGAGCCGCGTCCGGGTGACCAAAGTATTTGACGGATTGATCACAGGCACCAGCCGGGCAGAACTGCTGATGGCCGGTAACAGCACCGGAGCCGGATACGTTGCATCCGAAGTGTTCACCGGCTCCGTGGACGGCCGCGAAGGCACGATGGTGATCCAGCACTGGGGCCTCGCGGAGGGCGAGGCTGCCGCGAGCGACGGGCACATCATTCCGGGCTCGGGCACGGGAGCGCTGGAGGGAATTGGGGGGAAAGCCATCTACGTCCAGGACGCCGCGGGCCAGCACAGCCTTGAACTGCGCGTGTTCTTCCGGGAGGGCGAATCCGCGGTTCGGGGCTGAATCATCTAAACTCGGTAGGTGCACCGCCGGTCCCTCAGGGGTGGCGACGCCACCGTCCACCTGTAAGTAAGGGAAACTACCTGGCATGAGCCTTGCCGAATATGCGAGCGAGAACCGCCTCCACCGAGTCGGTGCCCGCCCTTCGCTTTTCCGCTATCTCGCGGAAGCATGGACCCGTCGTGACTTCGCCATCGCCATGGCGAGGTACAAGATCGAGGCGTCGAACCAGCGCAACCGACTGGGCATGCTCTGGGTGTTCATCAAACCCACACTGAACGCTCTCCTGTACGGCGCGATCTTCGGTATCTTGCAGGGGGCCAGCCGGCCGGAGAACTTCCCGATGTATGTGGTGATCGGCGTGTTCCTCTTCGAGTTCTTTTCCACCTCAATGAACAACGGCGCCAAATCGATCACAGGAAACGGCGCCCTGGTGCAGTCCCTGGCCTTCCCACGGATAACGCTGCCCGTCTCCACCGTGATCCAGCAGCTGATGACACTCGTGCCAATGCTTGCCGTGATGTTCGTGTACATCCTGATCTTGGGTGCGCCGATCAGTGTGGAATGGCTGCTGATCATTCCGCTGGTTGCTATCTTCACGGTGTTCAACCTGGGCGTAGCCCTGATCGGCGCCAGACTCACGGTCCACGTCAGGGACCTGACCCAGTTACTCCCGCTCGTCACCCGGATCCTCTTTTACACCTCCGGCGTTCTGTTTTCCATCGACCGCATCCTGGCATCGCATCCTTGGGCCATCGCGCTGTTCGACTTCCACCCGCTGCATGAAATCCTCTCCATCGCCCGAGGGATTCTCATGCCGGGTATGGACTACGATCCGATCTACTGGCTCTACTTTTCCGTCTGGTCCGTAGCGGTCTTCGTTGCCGGAGTCTTGTTCTTTTGGGTAGCTGAGGAGCGGTATGGCCGAGTCGACTAAGACTGGAGAAGCGTTGATGGGCACAGACGCGGCCGGCGCCGCCCGTAAACCCGTGGTCGTCGTCGATGACCTGCATGTCAAGTACTACGTCCATGCCGGCGGAAAGCCGGTCAAGGGCACCGGGCGATCGCTGCTGCAGCGGGGAGCCGGCAGGCTCCGTACAGTCCACGCCCTGAAGGGAATCTCCTTCACCGCCTACGAAAATGAATCCATCGGGGTCATTGGCTCGAACGGATCCGGCAAATCCACGCTGATGCGCACGCTCGTCGGGCTAACGCCTCCAGCGCAGGGTGCCGTCTACGCCTCCTCTCGTCCGAACATGCTGGGCGTGGGGGCGGCCTTGATCCCGGACCTCTCGGGGGAAAAGAACATCCAATTGGGCGGGCTCGCGCTCGGGTTCTCCAAGCAGGAAATCAACGGGCTCCGGGACGACATCGTCGAGTTTGCCGAGTTGGAAGAGTTCATCGACCTTCCCATGCGGACCTATTCATCCGGAATGCAGGCGCGGCTGAAATTCGCCATCGCCGCCTCCAAGCAACACGAGATCCTTATCGTGGACGAAGCACTTGCGGTCGGTGACCAACGATTCCGGCAGAGGAGCGAGGCCCGCATCCGTGAGATACGCGAGAACGCCGGTACCGTCTTCCTTGTCTCGCACTCGATGAAATCGATACTGGATACCTGCAGCAGGGTCATCTGGATCAATAAAGGCGTGCTGGAAATGGACGGCGACCCGAGAGAAGTCGTGGACGCCTACAAGGAGTCCAGGAAATAGTGACTTCGGCATCCGTCTTGCCTCCGCTGGAGGAGTACCCTGGCGTGTCCTACATCATGCCCGTCCTCAATGAGGCGGCGCATATCCAGGACGCGGTCCGCAGCATCCTGAACCAGGAATACCCCGGGCCAAAGGAAGTGGTTCTGGCGCTGGGGCCTTCAACGGATGAGACTAACCGGATCGTGGCGGACCTGCAGGCGCGGGAACCGCGGTTACGCAGCGTCAACAGCCCCACCGGCCGTACCCCGGCCGGACTGAATCTTGCCCTTCAAGCCTCGAGTCATCCGGTCGTTGTCAGGGTGGACGCACATACGGAACTAGAGCCGCACTACACGAAGCGCGGGGTGGCAACGCTGCGACGGACCGGTGCGGCTGATGTCGGGGGGCTCATGGCCGCCCGAGGCAAGACTCCCTTTCAGCGGGCAGTCGCAGCCGCCTATGTATCGCCCTGGGGACTCGGTGGTGCGGCGTATCACAGCGGGGCACCGGAGGGCCCGGCGGAATCCGCCTATCTCGGCGTCTTCCGACGCGAGGTCTTCGACGAGGTCGGATTATTCGAGGAGACGCTGTGGCGGGGCCAGGACTGGGACATGTGCCTTCGCCTGCGCCAAGCCGGCTACACGGTCTGGTTCGACCCCGAGCTGAAGGTCGTCTATTGGCCGCGCGCGCAGTGGGGAAAACTGGTCCGGCAGTTCTACGCGGCGGGCATCTGGCGGGCAGAGCTGGCTAACCGGCACAAGGAAGGAAAATCCGTCAGGCACTTCCTGCCGCCAGTACTGGTGGCCGCGTTGAGCGTCGGCGTTGCCTCCGCCAGCATGCTCGCCACCGGCACGGCCAAGACGTGGCCGGCAAGCCTGCGGCTTCTGGCGGGTGCAGTGGCCGCCGTCCCCGCGTTTTACGGGGCGGGCGTCACGTACGCCTCCGCAAGCATGCCAGGCGACCTTGGTCGACCCGAACGACTACGGCTGCTGGCGGTGCTGCCAGGAATCCACATCAGCTGGGGGCTGGGGTATCTCCGCGGACGACTGTTCGGAGCGGCAGGCACCGTAGATACCAGCCGGAGGAAGTCGTGACAGCCGTTCAGCGGCCGGCGCGCCCCACCCTGGAGCAGCTCCGCTCCGTGGCCCAGCCGCCAGAGGTCCGGAGCAGAAAAAACGCTGAGCATTGGACCGCCGAGCTCTATCTCCGGCACATCTCCATCTACCTCACCAGCGTCCTGGTCCGCACCCCGATCTCCGCGAACGGCGTCACAGGCCTCATGATTCTGTCGGGGTGGGCAATTTCCGCATCGCTGCTGGTTCCGGGAATCTGGGGGCCGTTGCTCGCGGTCTTCTTCTCGCAATTGCAGTTGTACTTCGACTGCAGCGATGGGGAAGTAGCGCGCTGGCGCGGAACACAGAGTCCCAAAGGGATCTTCCTGGACAAGATCGGCCACTACACCACAGAGGGCCTGATACCCGTCGCCTTGGGGCTCCGGTGCCTGGGAGATTTGGGCCTGCTGCGCAGCGACCCGGGGGCGGCATACTTGTATCTTTTCCTCGGCGCTATGCTGGCGTTCCTCATCGTCCTCAACAAGGCCCAAAACGAGATGGTGCATGCTTCCCGGGCTCTGGCAGGGATGGACAAGCTCCCGGATACTGCGGCAGCGAAAGCTGTTCCCGCTTCTTCCGTGGTTGGCAAGCTCCGCCGCCTCGCTCGTTTCCTCCCCTTCCACCGGGTACTGCATTCGGTCGAAATGAGTCTATTGGTTCTGGCCGCGGCCATCGTGTCGTTGGTAGTCGGCGAACAAGTGCTGGGGGAGCGCTGGCTGCTATACGTCCTGGTGCCCGCAGTCCTGTTCGTAAATATCGGCCATTTCGTCGCCATCATGGCCTCGCCTAGGCTGCGGAAGTGAGCGCCATGCAACAAGACACGAGCCCCCAAGCACCGACCTTCGGGGTAGTCATCCTTACTCAGGGCACACGCCCCGTCGAACTGCAACGGGGATATGAATCGTTGCATCGCCAGCAAGGGGTGAAACTGGATGTCGTAGTCGTCGGCAATGGCTGGGACCCAGAAGACGTCCCGGCCGGTTTCAAGACGCTGCACATCGAAGAGAACATAGGCATCCCCGCTGGGCGGAACGCCGGCGTGCCGCATGTCAAAGGGGAGTACCTCTTCTTCCTCGACGACGACGCCTGGCTCCTTGATGACGATTTCCTTGCCCAATGCGCCAAGCTGTTCAAGGAGCAACCGGACATCGGCATGGTCCAGCCGCGGATCGAGGATCCCGAGAGTCCTAATGCACCCCAGCGTTGGATTCCCAGGCTGCGCAAGGGAAGCCCCTACCACTCCAGCAACGTCTTCTCCGTAGTGGAGATGGCCATCGCCATGCGGCGGGACGTGTTCGATAAGACTCCCGGATGGCCGTCGACCTTTTGGTACGCCCACGAAGGCATCGAGTTCGCATGGCGCGTCTGGGACACCGGGTTTCGGACGTGGTATGCGGGAAACCTGCGCGCCGGGCATCCGGTCATCGATCCCCGCCGGCACGAAGAGTTCTACCGACTTAACGCTCGCAACCGAGTCTGGCTGGCGAGACGGAACCTCCCTTGGCCGTTGTCTTGGACTTATGTTTTTTCCTGGACGGTAGTCCAAGTGACACGTGCGCGAGTTGACCCTTCTCAGCTGCGTCCATGGTTTGCTGGATGGCTCTCTGGATGGACCACGTCACCTGCGCAACTCACAAATCAGAATCTAAAAAAACTGCATTGGCGCACGGTACTCCGTATGACACTTGCTGGGCGTCTGCCGGTCATCTGAGTCACCGGATAGTTTGCTAAATCGATAGTGTAAAATTGTTTAAATTTTGCCTGGCGGATCCAAGGGCACTTACAGTGCTTCTGCTTCCCGCCATGGAGTAAGCTCCGGCAAAAATGCACAAGTTAAGCTGAGAAGATTCGTTATGAGAGATTGGAATCGTTCCGTGCCAATCGTTGGGGAAAAGCCCAAAGTTGCTGTGATCATGCCGATATACAACGTGGTGGATTACTTATCCGAAGCGCTTTCATCGATTCGCCAGCAATCAATTTTTGCGGACCTCGAGGTCATACTCGTGGATGACGGAAGCACTGATGGCAGCGACATGCTGGCTGAAGAGTTTTCGAACAGACACCACAACGTGACTTTCATCCGCCAAGAGAACCGGGGGCCGGGTGCTGCTCGTAACCGAGCCCTAGACTTGGTGACTGCCCCTTATGTTGGCTTTATGGATTCTGATGACGTCTTGGAGCCAACTGCATATGAACACTTGATCAAGTTCTTTGACGACCCTGAGGTTCATGTTGCCATTGGTAGACAGGAGACTTTTCCTAAGACCACAAGCTATGTCTGGGCTAAGTACTTTCGTGCCGGAACACGTCGCGAACAGGGGTTGGCAGAGATTCCTGACATGGTCCATGCGGCTGGCCCTTGCAACAAGGTCTTCCGGATGGAAGCTGTGAAGAAAGCTCAAGCAAGATTCCGTGAAGGAGTCTACTTCGAGGACGCATACTTCGTTCTTCCAATGCTACTGAGAAGTCCCCTCATAGGCATTCTTGATGAAGTCGTTTACCATTACAGGAAGCGTCTCAGCGGCGATTCGATTATGGACTCCCTGTTTTCTTCCGTCAAGAATTACTGGGACTATCTCGAACTTATCGAATTTCTTGCCAACCTAAAACAGGAGTTGACGAGTAGTCAGCGAACTCTGGTAGACAGGTTCATCACGCGCGGATTTCAAGGATTTTTGGTGCGATCAGCGTCGATGCTGCAGGAGGAGGACCTTCATGTGTTTCTGCTGCGGTCAAAAAAGGTAATCGAGGATGTTGATCCTGTAATTGCTCGACAGAGCGCCAGTGGATTGATACATCGGATACCCTTCGCCAATCTGATAGACAGGACTGAAGCGACCTACAAGAATGACGTATCCGTTCTGGGTCCGATCAGTATAGTTGGAAAGTCCGCATACGTTGGATACACACCAGGCAGCACTACAAATGTGATCAGACGAGGCGGGAGGGGAGCTCGCGCCTACGTTGAGTCGATCAGGGCAATTGATGGTAAGCAGGCCGTCCGCATTGAAGGACGTGTTTCCTTTGTAGGACTGAAGGCGGACGTCAAACCAGAGGTCGAGGTCAGTGTCCGCTTTGGCAAAAGTCAATTTCCTGGGGAATGGTTTGCAAGGCAGGACAAACGACACACAGAGGGCCTTTGGTCGGGATTTCGCGTTGACGTCCCAGTCAGTAAGTGGAAGACCGGCGAACATCGCGTTCTGGTGCAATTGCAGAGCGAGCGAGGACGTATCGCTACCCGTGCTTTCAAGACTGCCGCCTACTTTCGAAACTCTCATCCAGTCTACGCGGGAAATAAAAGGTTTTCATTTTCTGCCAATGAACATAGTCAGGTCCGAATTGTAATCGAGGCCCGATCCGGCGATGTGCCTACGGTGAGCAGACGAGCTAGGAGGTTCTTCAGAGCCGTATTGGACTCTTGGCATGACTATCGGGGCGGAAGGGCTTTCGCCGGGATGCGGCTTCTCCGTCTTCTTACGCGCCCGCTTGTCAGAAAGCCGGTCTGGCTAATAGGGGAACGCTGGGACATAGCTCAGGACAATGGAGTGTCCCTGTTCCGATACCTAGCTGAATTTAGAAATGACATCAAAGCCATCTATGTAGTCGACCGCGCGTCTGAGGCATACAATCGGGTACGCGAAATAGGTCCAGTGATCGCGCACGGATCCTTTCGGCACAAATTCAATCTTCTCCATGCGCGGGCCCTGGTGTCGGCTTTCGATGTGGACACTTATATGATTCCCCGCGATTGGGATAAGGCCAGCTACCTTGAACATCTTTTGCCGTGGCTGTCCGTAAAGCGCGTATTTCTGCAGCATGGCGTGACTTGGCGTGAGGAGTCCAAGGGTCTGCATCGCCTCGTCCAAGGCTATGATCTTGTGACCACGGTCGGTGACCGTGAGCGCGAATATTTTGCTAGCGAACTAGACTACGGAGACTCCGCGGTCGCTACCGGTTTCCCGCGTTTTGATTCCCTAACTCGAATCACCGGTGAGAAGAACATATTGTTCGCGCCGACTTGGCGGTCATATCTGGTGAAGCCCTCTTATAGCACGGGCGGTTCAAGTGTTCTAAGCGCGGAATTTGCCTCGACCGAGTACTATCACGCACTAGTGGGGGCGCTAAACAATGAAGAGTTGAGAAAGACCCTAAAGCAGCATGGGTATAAGTTCAGGTTTTTGCCCCATTATGAGATGACCGAGGTGGTTGCTGGTCTATATGAAAATGACGACCTGGTCGAAGTTCTGGACCAAAGGCGTGTGTCTTTTCAAGAAGCCCTGCGGAAAGCCGACCTTTTTATAACAGATTATTCATCAACAATGTTTGATATCGCGTACATGGGGACGCCTATAATCCATTATTGCTTCGATGACGGGGACTTTTGGTCCAAGCATGCCACTCCAGGATATCTGGATTTCGCCAGCGAGTCATTCGGCCCGGTTGCTCGCAATTTGCATGAGTTGCATGACCATGTCCTTACATACCTCGAAAGAGATTGTCTCCGCGAAGAGGAATATACTATGCGCGTTAAGGAGTTTTTCCGGCACAACGACCGCGAGAATTCGCGAAGGATGACGGAGGCCATCGCTGCTATCACAAGGTAAAGGCAATCCCGTCCAAGGTCGCAACCTTTCATTGGGCTTTTTACTGAAGGTTTTCTGAGCTCACGTACTGCTCTCTTAAGACCATTCCCGCAAGTGAAAGCCTTGATGATGTGGCCTTCCCCCTGCCAATCGAATGGCGGCAAAACTCGTGGCGGCCGAACAGTAGGGTCAGAGCACCTAGTGATTTGGGCGTCATTGCCTCGCAGAGAACCTAAACCTTGGTCGGTTTCGAGGCGTATTCGAAGGTGGAGGGGATTGGGAAGTACTTTTCAAGGAAGTCTGAAATGACCGCTTCCTCTATCGGCTTTGCTCCGAGTACTGGAGCATCGTTAATGCAAAAGGTGTCGCGGTCGCGGTAGGCCAACGTCGATTTGAGGATCCCGGAGTAGGAGTCATCCAAGACGTTGATGTAGTGGTATCGCAAGTTTGCAGGTACTGCTCTGCCGGTGATCTGCGCGTAATAGTGGAAGAGTTGATCCGCAACAATGTCGTCGTGGTGCCTAAAGTGACTTGACCAGGTTCGTCGGTACAGCGTCTCAAACCGTTCTTCCATCTCAAGCTGCACGCTGCGCAATTGCGGATGCGGGGTATGCTTTATAGCCCGCGAAACTGTAATGCCATATTCGTCTTTGAGGAGGGCCCGCATATTTCGGGTCAGGTTAATGTGAGGTTCGTCCATCACGCTGGGTTCGCCAAATGGGCGGCGGTTGTTGGAAGGCGAAACCTTGACTAATCCGCTGGGCAAGAAGAACTGGTCGGGAGAAACTGGCCGGCCGAAAAACACATCGTCGTTGATGTAGACGTAGTGTTCGCTCAAACCCGGGATGTAGTGCAGGCGCGAGATGATTGAATTGCTGTTGAATGTGGGCAAGCATGACTTGTCATCGTAAATGTCTTCATGAGTGACTAGTTCGATCTTTGGGTGGTCAATGTTGAGCCAAGTCGGCTTTTGCCCATTGGTGACGAGGAATATTTTCCTGAACCAAGGCGCGTACATCTCTAATGAACGAAGGGAATATTTCAGTTCGTCCCGTGAGCGGAATCGAGCGGCGTGATTGGCTTCCTTGTGGTACTCCACACCTTGAAGCTTCGCCTCCAGCCGGCGCCTAGAATCGATCCACTCAGGATCGTCACCATCAACCCACGTGTACACGGCATCGATGGGGAATGTGATGTCGTCAAGCATGCGTTGGTTGAAGATGGAGTAGGTCGGGTACTCGTCTTCGCCAATCGTCACGGTTTCCGGTCGGAGCTCTTTCACGGTGATCAGCTGTGCAGCTGAATTCCGACGCGGCGTGAGCATATTTGCCGGGTTCATGTTGTCTCGCTGCCAGAATTCAACGTCGCAACCGTACCCCATTGAAGTCCGGAACTTTGTCGCGCGGTCCTCGAAGAAGGAGGCAAACCTCAAAACCTTGGCGCTCTGTCCCATGGGCACCTGATCGAGGCTGCCCGCCAACTGCAATCGTTTGTCAGCTGCCAGTTCGCTGACGTCTTGAACGTACACAGCCTGGTCACGCAATTTGCGACTCAGGGCGTCAAGGACTCTGGCACGGTTCGACTCCTGTACAGCGATGGTGTAGCGAGTCTTTGAGTCGTTCCTGACGATAGCCCAATCGACGCCCTCGTTGGATAGCGCTCCCGATACGAGGTCCAGGTGTAGTTTCCGGATTTGTTCCGGCATCCGGGAATCAAGCGGTCGGCGGAGAATGCCGTCCGAGCGGTAAAGAGTCTTGTCCAGCTGCAGCAGCCGCTGCTCCGCGATGATCCGCTGCCGTGGTATGCGTCGGTCGACGACAGAAGAGGCGATGCCAGAAACGGACTTGTGAAAATGCCGGTATGCCTCAGGCCCGAGAGCACCTCGCAGCGTGCGGGTAACTCCGGATTTGCGGATGAGCTTTCGCAGGGCGTCTGTAGTCGGGGAACTCATCGCGTTGATAGGGGTGCGCCAGGTGCGTTTGGGACAGTCACGGCGAAAGAATCGTGCTGGTGCCGGGCCGCGGTTTCGCTGGCCCGTACTGCGTATTTCCCCCTGAGAGACATGCTTTCCTTCGGTTGTTCCTTCGCTCGTTGCAACCCAGATTTCGAGTTCAGACGAGCTGGAGTCCAACGGCCAATGTTAGCAGGCACGTTTCACCACGTTCTCTAGGTTAAGGGAGAGTGAACAGAACTGCCTAGAATGGAGCTTAGTTTTCCGCCTCTCTGCATCTACCAAAGGACCGTTTTGGGCAAGACAGTACTGACGTACGGCACCTTCGACCTCTTCCATATTGGCCACCTCAATATTCTGAAGCGCCTCAGCGCCCTCGGGGACCGCTTGATTGTCGGGGTCTCCACCGACGAGTTCAATGCCGTCAAGGGGAAAAAGCCGGTTGTGCCGTTCGAGCAGCGGATCGAGATTGTGCGCTCCATCCGGTACGTCTCCGAAGCCATCCCGGAGGAAAACTGGGAGCAGAAGCGGTCAGACATTGAAAAGTACGGGGCGGATGTCTTCGGAATCGGTGAGGACTGGAGAGGCAAGTTCGATGACCTGGAGGACAGGGTAGAGGTGGTCTACCTTCCCCGGACCTCAGGCATATCGACGACCGAGATGAAGCGTGTTTTGAGCGCCTTCGACGAGCGCCACGTTGAGGAGCTCAAGCGCACGTTGGACAGCATCAGCCAGATCGTCAAGGAACTGTCCTAGCGTCGGTTCAACCCCTTCGCCCAACGGGCAGAACTTCGCCGATAACGAGCGTGTCCTGCGGCGCGTCCAAGATGCCTGGTTCTACAGTGGTGCCACCAGATT
Organism: Arthrobacter sp. Y3225116; assembly: GCF_059091245.1. NCBI lineage: Bacteria > Bacillati > Actinomycetota > Actinomycetes > Micrococcales > Micrococcaceae > Arthrobacter > Arthrobacter sp. Y3225116. The sequence continues at coordinate 28,328 of NZ_JBNHGL010000002.1, read as the reverse complement.
TTTTGAGGACTTCTCATGAACATTCCTTCCGAAGTGCCCCTCCTCGATCGCCTTGCGCTTGCTCTGAGCAGCATGCCTGGAGCGGATCGCATTCGTATCAAGCGACAAGCGGATAACCTCCTTGCCTTGGATGTTTCGCTGCACGGGGACCGCGTCGCCTTCGACCTGGTTGTGCAACCGGCGGAAGTGCGGCTTCTGCTCTTTGGCCGCACGCATACGGCCAGAACGTTCGTGCGCTCCTTGCTGCGCAACATGGCATGGTCTGCCGAGCGGGATGGGGACAAACACCTTCTGGAGACGTGGCGGGGGCATGCGAGCGCGGAGCAGATTGCACGGGAAACGCACAAGATTATCGCCTCGCTTATCCGGGCGGCAGCATGGGGGCGAATAGACGCCAGGACTCGGAAGCTAAAGCGAGACGAGATTCCGGCATTTTGGTGGAACGGTAGAGTCAACTTCGGCGACCTCATCGGGCCTTGGCTTGTCTCGTCACTTAGCGGCAAGCGGCCGGTGAATGTCCGTGGGACGTTGGCTCATCCTGGCGCCATCATGTCCGTCGGGTCGGTCATCAACATGTTGGAACGTCCCGGATACAACGTCTGGGGATCCGGGCTGCTCGCTCCTCTCCATAGCGGCACGGTGCGACGTCTCCGAGCCCGCAAGCCCAAGCGCGTAGCTGCAGTACGGGGCCGATTAACCAGGCAAGAACTCGTACGGGGGATGGGCTGGGACGTGCCCGAAGTATACGGAGACCCCGCTCTCTTGTTGCCCCGGATCTTTCAGCCGCAGGCCTCCGCGCAAAGGGCAGAGCCGGTGTTTATTCCCCACTACAAGCACAAGGCACTGCTCCCGCCGGGACTCGACCGGGACATCACGGTCATCGACGTGGAAAGGGATGCGCAAAGCGTGGTGAGCGAAATTGCCATGGCCTCGCACGTGGTGGCGACATCCCTCCACGGCCTCATTGTTGCTCAAGCCTATGGAGTCCCGTGGACCTGGCTGCAGATAGAGGGCCAGGAGCTCGCGGGAGACCACTTTAAGTTTGAGGACTTCTTCTCGACGCTTGACGCTGAGTCCGTCACCCGATTCTCTTTGGGCCCCGGGATGTTGTCCGCCGCTGCCCTGGCGACGGCTGCCCAACGCGCCACAGTGCCCGCCTTGAACGTAGATCTCGATCAACTTTGGGACGCTTACCCGCACGAAGCACTGTATGGGGGACCCTTAAGGCGCCAGCAACAGCGGAGGCGGCTGATCAACGGCGCCCGAAGGCTTGGTCGCCGGTTTGCTTCGACCGGACGGTAGCGTCAGACAATATCCCTTACTTGTGCAGGATGTTCGAACGGTCAGCGGCGTCCGATCTCGAGGTGCGCCTGCGGTTCGGGTAGAGCTTGGATCCGAAGGCATGCGGTTCAACTAAGGGCTGGGCAACGGCTTTCACCGGCTTGGTCACGGTCAGAACGCAGAAAAGCGCGGCCACTACGATGAAGAGGATCGCCCGCCAGGTGGGGGATGCCTCCTCGGCAAGAGAAGCTGCCCCCACCAGCGTGAGTACCGGCAGGTGGAGAAGATAGGGGTACATCGTCGAGCGCCCGGCACTCGCCACCCATCTCCCCGGCGCACTTGGAGCACCGGGAGTGCCCGGCAGAACCAGCATGAAAGCTGCTGCTAAAAGCGTGCCGACGAGCAGAGCCCCCAGGCGCCACGCCATGCCTTCGACCGGGCCGAGATCCATTGCCTCGTACCCCGCGTTGCCGAGGAACGGACGCCGCCAGAAGTCCTCTTTAAGGACAGCGGTGAGTGTTGCAGCCAGAGCCAGCGCCGTTGCGCCGGCGATACGCCAGGAGCGTTGCTGGCGCCACACCGATATCTTGTCGACCAGCCAGGGGCCCATGAGAAATACCGGCAGAAAGTAGAGGATGCGGGACAGGGACAGGAAGCCATCAATGTTCTCGCTCAGGCCAGCCAGCAACGCAAGGATCGTGGCGAGCAGCACCGGTCGCGGAAGTCCGCTGAACCACGGCCCGATCAGCCGCCAGCCGGCAAGGGCCACGAGGAACCATAGACCGAAGGTCTGGAACGTGAAGGACCAACTCGGGGTACTTCCCTCGACCACGTAGTTCACCCCGAAAGCGATCAACTGGAACGCGATGTAGGGAGCGAGGAGCTGCCAGAAGATTTTCTGTAAATTCTCGCCGTTGGCGGTTGCACGGCGGGCGCCCCACCCTGCCAAGAGCACGAAGACCGGGATATGGAACATATACACAAAGTTGGACACCATAAGCGCCAGTCCGCTTTCGCCGCGGAGCTGGCCCATGAAATGACCCACAACCACCAGCACGATGGCGGCCCAACGGGCTTGGTCTATCCATGTCTGTCTTGGCCGTGAGGGATTGAGGTGAGTTTCTGCTGCAGGCACGGTACTCCACTGTCGGTGACGGATCGGTAAAAGGCTACCTGCTCTCGCGAGTTTCCGGCCGCCCGACGGCCCGATAGGCTTGAGCTTCATGACCGGATGAAGGGACGGTGTCAGATGTCTTTCCGCAACAGGCTTTCGGGTGTTGCCCGCAAACTGACGACCCGGGCGAGAGACTCGGAAGAATCGAATCGGGACACTGGCCCCTCGGGAAGCGCTTCGAGCGCACGGGTCGCTGTGATCATTCCGGTCTATAACGCCATGCCGTATCTCACTGAACTGCTCAACTCCCTCGAAGCCCAGGACCTGGCCCCCGAGCTGTTCGAAATCATTACCGTTGACGACGGCTCCACGGATTCCAGCGGCGCGATCCTTGATGCCTATGCCCAGCGGATGGGCAACATGCGCGTTGTCCACCAACAGAACAGCGGATGGCCCGGCAAGCCCCGCAATGTCGGAATGGCCAGCACAGACGCCGACTACGTGTTCTTTTGCGACGCCGACGACAAGCTGGGACCGCAGGCTCTGCGCAGGATGGTGGAGTTCGCCGACCGGAACGGCACGGATGTGCTGGTGCCCAAAATGGTGGGCATTGGAGGGCGCCGTGTGCAGAGCGCGCTGTTCCGGGAAACGGTCGTAGACGCAGACCTGCGCACCATACTCCGGTCACTGTCGCCGCAAAAGATGATCAGGCGGGACCTGCTGGTGGAGAACGGCATCCGCTTTCACGAGGACAAGGTCCGGCTGGAAGACGGAATGGTCATTTCCCAGTGCTACCTGAAAGCAAAGAGGATCTCGGTCCTTGCGGACTATGACTACTACTTCATCCGTACACGCACGGACGGGGCCAATATCAGCAGCGCCGCCACGATCCCCGAAGGTTATACGTGGTCTGTGGGGGAAATCGCCAAGATCCTCCTGTCCGGAGCGCCTGACCCGGAACTGGCGCGACTCTTGGTGCTGGACCTCTACCGGCGCAAGTGCCTGCGCATCTACGAACCTCACCGGTACCTGAAGATGTCGGACGACACCCAGCGGCGCTGGGTGATGGCACATGCCGACTTCGTCGATACCTATGTCCCCGAGGAACTGGTTTCCTCGCTGCCCGTGGCGATGCAGCGCAAAACGTCCATCATCCGCGGCCGCGATGTCACGGCCATGATTGAGACTTGCCGCCAGGAAGAGGAACTTGAGGTGGATCCCCGAGTCTCCGGGAGCGCGTGGAGCGACAGCCGACTGACGATGACACTGGAGGTGGACTCGCCGGCCGATCAGGTCTCCATCATCCTGCGCACCCGCGATGGCAGCAAAGAAGTGTCCATCCCGGATGTCCAGGCCGCAGGCCGCGGCCGGTTTGACTTCGACATCAGCGAAAGTGTGCTGGCGGGCTTTCGCGGGACCATCGTCGACGCCTTCGGCGAGTTGTCCCGCGAAGGCCGGACTGGGAGCCAGAGGCGAATTGGCGTGGCCCCCGACGCAGCCTTGCCTAAGGGGGCAAAGGGGGAGCGGCCCTATGCCACCGTGCACGGCAATTTGAGCCTGGACCTCCGCGGCTGACTAGTTGCGCAAAGCCTTAAGGATGGAGCGTTCCAGATACGGGGCCAGGGTTTGCGCGTACGTGGCGGTGATGTGCGAGGCATCAAAGTACGTGACGACCGATCCCACAACGGCAGGGCAGGAACCGTCCGCGCAGAAGTAGCCATCCATGTCAACGGCGCGAATCTTCGGATGGTTTAGTTCGAGGGCCGCAGTGGTGACCGGATCCATCCAATGCCACTCTTCCGGCGTACCCGCGCATTCCTGAGGGGCTCCAGGATTCTCGGCGAGGCAGTCCGGAATCGAATCGATGGTGTTGCCGGGGAACGGCGGGTCCTTGATCACCAAGACGTTGGCACCGCTGTCGGCCCAACGGGACAAGTAGTCCCGGTAGCCCTCGACGGCGGGAGCTTCGGTAGTGCCCCACGATTCCCCCTGGACGGGCACCGACTGTCGTTCCGAGGTGATGACCAGATCGAAAGCATCGCCGGATGTTTCATCCAGGACCCACTCTCCGTAGGCGAGGCAATTGGTGGTCTTTTGCTCGGTATCGAACTGTAAAGGCACCGAGGTCGGATTGCACCGGGAGACCAGGTAGGTGGAGACCGTCCAGTCGTTCCGTTCAGCCAGCACCTGCAGGGCCGGGAGCCAATGCCCGGCATGCGAGTTTCCGACCAGCGCTACCTTCGTTGGCCCATCCCCGTAGGTGCACACGGGCCGGTCGGTAAAAGGCTGGTTTGACCAGCAGCCATCTGCATAAGCATCAGATTTGTCGTCCTTTGCAAGGGACGGCTCGGGGACCACCGGCGCCTGCGGGTCTGGAACACACACGTCAAACCCCTTCGCGATAGCGGCGGCACCAAAGCATGGATCACCGTTGCTCACCATCGCGGCGAGTTGTTGTTCGGCCTGGGCCGCGCGGTGGTTGACCTCCAACAACTGGGCGCCGCCGACCGCGGTGAGCAAGACCATGCCGGCTGCCGCGAACCGGTAAGTGGGCGCCAACCCCCGCTTGCTGGACGGAAACCGGAAACGGTCCTCAATGTAAGTCTTGCTGAGGCCTGCCAGCACCAGCGTCGCAGCCAGGATCAGCGACTTGTCTAGCCAGCCGAGGTCCCCGCCACTGACGAAGGGCAGGAGGACAATCAAGGGCCAATGCCAGAGGTAAACCGAGTAAGAAACCTCACCGAGCCACTGAACCGGGCGGTTTCGCACCAGGGCAGTGGGGGAGAACCTGCCCTCAGCGTGAGCCAAGATCACGAAGGCTGTCCCCATGACCGGCAGCAACGCGGTATATCCGGGGAAGGGCGTGGACCCGGTATAGAGGACGCCCGCCCCGACGATTGCCGCGAGGCCGAGCCACGCCAAGACGGTCCGAAAAACCTGCGGCACGTATGGCACCAAGGTCGGCGCAGCCAAGGCCACCAGACCGCCAAGGCCAAGTTCCCACATACGGGTGGGGGTAATAAAATACGCGCTGCCCGGTTCAGAAGCAGTTGCGGCGACGGAGAACGCCAGGGAAAGGACCACTACGGCAGTCACCGCGCCGAAGAGCAGGCGGCGTGCGTTCAGTCCTCGTTTTGCCGCTACCCAAAACACCGCGAAGACCAGGACCGGCCAAAACAGGTAGAACTGCTCCTCCACCGACAAGGACCAGAAATGCTGGGTCGGAGTAGGGGCGTTTTCTGCCGCCAGATAGTCGACCGAGCTGCCGGCTAAAGCCCAGTTCTGTACGTACAGAGCCGACGCAATGATTTCCTTGGCAATAGACCCCCATTGCGTCGGCGGGGCCACCAGCCTCGACGCCACGGCGGTCGCGGCGAGGACGACAAAAGCGGCCGGCAGGAGGCGGCGGATGCGACGTCCCCAGAAGGCTGCCAGCCCCTGCCAGTCCAACGGTGGCCGCTTGACCAGATGGGAGGTGATCAAGAAGCCAGAGATGACGAAAAAGACGTCCACTCCGACGAAACCGCCGGTCAACCGTTCAGGCCACAGATGGTAAACGACCACCAGGGCCACGGCTATGGCCCGAAGCCCTTGGATATCAAGCCGAAGGTCCTTGCCTGTTTTCTTCGGCGATGCGGCGGTACGAGGCGGTGCTGCTACAGCGATGGTCTTGCTCCTGAGGGTTGCGCCGGAACGACAGCCGCTAGTCTATCGAACGCCATCATTCCCCGTGCCGGGCAGCGGCAGCGCCGTTCAGCTAATCCTCAGTCAGCTTGCTAAGCTATTCCAGTTGTGCCGCCGCACTGCGGCGCCACCAATGGCCGTGGAGCAGCGAAAAATGCTGCGTGAAAGGAGCCCATGCGCGTCGGACTCAAGGGCCGTGCAGCGGCAGCTGTTCCGCAGAGTGTCATCCGTGCTGCATTCCGGGCACTTGGCCGCGGCACCGCCCCGCGGAATATGTTGCAGGCGCTGACCGCTCCCATTCGCCCCACCGCGCCCCGGCCGCGTCTGGCCGCATTTCCGGCCGCTGGTTTTCCAAGCGTCAACCGCTTTTCAGCACGTGACGTGGCGGCGGACACCTGCGCCCTCGTTAGCCGTGCGCTGGAACAGGCCCAGGTGGATCACAGGGTGCTGCGCACCCAAGCGGGGATCCCTGTCAGGATAGATCTCCCCGCCAGCCAGTGGTCTTCCGCCGCGGAAGCGATCGCCGGCGCCGCCGGCACCCGCCCCTTCTATGTCCGGGCCGACGGAGAAACCCGCCCGATCGCCGACGGATGGCCGCCCTCGCCGTCTGTGGTTTTCGAAGCGGTGGGACACGGCAGCAGGCTGCTGAGCGGCCCGCACCTAGGTGTGACGCTGGTGCCGCGCGAGGCCGGGTTGCCCGAGCTGGACCTGCTTACTTCGGTTAATTTCCCCGTGGACGTGGTCTACACGTGGGTGGACGGCGACGACCCGCAGTGGCTGCGCAGCAAGGCCAAGGCGCAGGCCGGCGACGACTCAGGCCTGCGCAACAAGACGGCAGCCAATGCGGCGCGCTACGCCTCCCGCGACGAGCTGCGCTATTCCCTCAGGTCACTCGATTACTTCGCCCCCTGGGTGAATCACGTTTATCTGGTGACGGCGGGACAGACGCCGCAGTGGCTGGATACCTCCAACAGCCGGATTACGGTGGTCGATCACCGGGACATCTTCTCCGACCCGACAGCATTGCCCACGTTCAACTCGCACGCCATCGAGTCCCAGCTACACCACATAGACGGCCTGAGCGAACACTTCCTTTACCTGAACGACGACGTGTTCTTCGGGCGGCCGGTGGATCCGGAGCTGTTCTTCCACGGGAATGGACTTGCCAAGTTTTTCCTGTCCGAGCAAGCCGTCGATTACCAGCCGCGCTCGGCGGAGGACCTGCCCGTGGACAGCGCGGCCAAGAACAACCGTGCACTGCTCGAAGCGGCTTTCGGACGCACTGTTGAACGAAAGTTCCAACATGCCGCCCATCCGCAGCGGGTCAGCACCTTGTCGCGGCTGGAACAGGAACATGCGCAGGAGATGCGGCGGACGCAGCACAGCAGATTCAGGGATCCAGCTGACCTCTCCGTGGCGTCCTCGCTGGCGCACTACTACGGTTTCGCCATCGGTGCGGCCGTTCCGGGGAAGCTCTCCTACCGTTACTGTGACATCAACGAGCCGTCGGCCCAGGCGAAGCTGCTGCGATTGCTGCGGCGCCAGGACGCGGACGTGTTCTGCCTCAACGAGATAGACAGCACCGGAATAAACACCCGAAAGGTGGACGCACTGACCCGCAGTTTCCTGAACGCATACTTCCCCGTCGCTAGTTCCTTCGAAAGCGAAAAGTCATGACACCAGCTTCCGGCGCCCTGCGGGGCGCAGTATCCGCAGCCCGCAGGGGCGCCCGCAAAGGCGGCGGGACGGCGAGGGTGGACTTTCATTCGCTGCGCCTGGACCAGCGGGGCCCGGTTCTGCATGCCCGGTTCAGTGTCTCCACCAAACTCCAACCTGCCTCCCTGTGGAGCAAGAATGCGGCCGGCAACTGGACAAAGGTGGCGGACGTAACGGAGGCCCCCGCCGCAGCAGGAAGGGAAAGCCGCAGCTACGACGTCCAGCTTGACTTGGCGCACCTTGCGCAGGCGGCAGCACCTCTCCCGCAGGGCGAGGACGGCGAAATCCTGGGTCTCTTCGTCCAGTTCCGGGCGGCGGCCAAGGACCTGCCGAAGTTCAGCACCAACATCTTCGACGGTGATCCGGCCGGCACTATCCCGACGGAGGCAAGCGGAAAACGGTACGCCGACATCCAATCCGCGTTGGCGGACGGTTCGTTGGCGCGCGACAACACCATGACGGCGTGGGCGTCATTCGGACGTTTCGCCAACACCGAAGTCGGTTCGCTCCGACGGGTCTCGGTCCGAGGAAACACGTTTGAGCCGTACATTAACCGGCACGGGCTGCTGTCACTGGCGGCGAACCGGCCGCTGAAGCCCTATAACGCCGTCTACGTCCACCGGTTGACCGTGCACAGGGGAAGAGTGGACCTGCGGGCAACGCTGGTCACCCGTCACGGTGAGGCTGAAGCAGTGGAGTTGATGCTGCTTGGGCGGGAGAGTGGAGCCCGCTACACTTCAACCGCCGGATTCGTCTTGGATACCGAGGCCACCCGGCGCAAGTACGGGCTGCGTCGGTACAAGGTGCATGCCCGCTTGGACTTGCGCGCCGTCCCCAATGAAGAACTAGTGCGCGACGAGATTCTGGACGCCTGGCTCCAAATCCGTGCGGTAGGCGCAACCGAGCCGCAGCGTACGCGCGTGGGACGTACCCGATACGTGACGCGTAAACTCACCCGTCCCGGATGGCAAAAGCGGGGAGAAAAGACGCTGGCCATCACGCCCTATTACACCTTCAAAGCGAAAAACACGTCTTTCCACGTTGAACTCTTGGATACCGACGCCTTCGAATTCTTGCGGGAGCAGACCCGGAAGCGCCGGCTGCCGGAGGCCCGGACGGAGCGCAAGCCGGTCTGGCTGGTGGGGGAGCGGCCTTACAAGGCCCAAGACACCGGACTGCATTTCTTCCGCTACATGCGGCGGGAACACCCCGAGATCGACACCTACTACGTGATTGACCCTGCGTCGCCGGACCTTCGCAACTTGGACGGGCTGGACCACGTGGTGAATTACCGCTCCAAGGAACATTTCGAGCTGGCCCTGCGGGCCGAACGGTTCATTGGCTCGCACCATCCCGACTTCCTGTATCCCACGTGGCTCCCGCAGTTCCGCAAGGCGGTGGGCGGCGTCAAGGTGTTCCTGCAGCACGGGGTGATGGGCACCAAGTGGATGGTCCCGAATTACGGCAAAAAAGCTCCCGGATTCGACACCGACCTGTTCATGGTGAGCTCCGAGCGGGAAAAAGAATACATCGTCAGCGACTTTGGTTATCCGCCCAAGGACGTGCTGGTGACCGGCCTGTCACGGTTTGACGCGCTCTTCGCCGGCGATGTGTCGGTGCGGCCGAACCAGATCCTGATCATTCCCACGTGGCGGGACTGGCTCCAGAATCCGGACGAGTTCGAAGAGTCCGAGTACTTCCAGGACTGGAACGCGCTGCTCCACGACGAGCGACTGCGTGCCCTAGTGGAGAAGCACGACGCCGAGGTGATCTTCTGCCTGCATCCGAACATGCAGCGATTCCGGCACCACTTCTCCGGGGCACCGGCGCGTGTTATCTCGCAGGGCGAGGTGGACGTGCAGTTCCTGCTCAAGGAAAGTGCTGTACTCCTGACGGACTACTCCAGCGTGGGCTTCGACTTCAGTTTTCTTGAGAAACCGGTGCACTACTTCCAGTTCGACCGCGAGCGCTTCCTGGGACCGCAAGGATCCCACCTGGACTTGGATGAGGAATTGCCCGGCGAGATTGCTTTTGCCCGGTCCGCCGTACTGGACCAGCTGGAGTCCACGCTGGGGCGCGGCTGCACCCCCAAGCCCGAGAATGTCGCCCGCTCCCGCCGCTTCCTGACCTTCCGAGATACCGACAACTGCCAGCGGATCTTCGAGGCGGTAGCGGAAGCCCGCCCCGCTGACCCCCGGTGGAAAAAAGCCATAGACCCGGAGTTGTTCGAACGGCTGTTTGGCAGGTTCCGACGCAGCCGCTTCTACTTCCCGGCCATGCAGCGGATGTTCGCCTTGGTCTCGAAGACGCCCATGGACACGGACCTGATGGTGTTCGAGTCCGGGCTTGGGAAACAGTACGCCGATAGTCCGCGCTATATCTACGAAGAGCTGGTGCGGCGGGGGGACACCCGCCGAAAGGTTTGGGTCTATCAAGGCAAGCTTCCGGCGCCCGATCCCTACACCAAGGTGGTCAAGCGGCTATCGCCGAGCTACTACTGGTATCTGGCCAAGGCCAAGTACTGGATCAACAATCAGAATTTCCCGCATTACTTCCGGCGCCGGAAGGACGGGGTCTTCATCCAGACCTGGCACGGAACGCCGCTCAAGCGAATGGTCCACGACCTGGACACCGTGCATGGCCGGGATTCGGGCTACATTGCACGCGTGGACGAGGCCGTGCAGCAATGGACCACGCTGCTTTCACCCAGCCCCTATGCCACGGAAGCGTTCAGGAGTGCCTTCCGCTACAGAGGCGAGGTTGTGGAGCTGGGGTACCCACGCAACGATATCCTCGTGCGACCCGACGCCGCGCAGCGCTCCGCGGCCGTCCGGCGGAAGCTGGGCATCCCCGAGGGCAAACGTGTGGTCCTTTACGCTCCGACGTTTCGGGACGACCAGCCGACCGGCACGGGACGCTTCCGTTTCGATCTGCCGTTCGACGTGGAAGCCTTCAAAGACCGCTTCGGCGACGATACCGTGCTGCTGCTACGCATGCATGTGTTGGTCAGCGACGCCGTGAAGATTCCGGAAGAAGCGGGCGATTGCGTGTATGACGTCTCCAAGTTCCCCGAAATCCAGGAACTCTACCTGGCCAGCGACGTCCTCATTACCGACTATTCGTCCGTTTTCTTCGACTACGCCATCCTGCAGCGGCCCATCATCTTCTATGCCTACGACCTGGAAAACTACCGCGACACGCTGCGCGGTTTCTACCTGGACTACAACACCGAACTGCCCGGTCCTGTGACGCAAACCGAGGACGAACTCTTCGACGCGATAGACGAGAGCCGTTCGAGCGACCCTGCGCGCGAGCTAAGGCTCAAGAATTTTGTGGCGAAGTACGCCCCGCGCGACGACGGCAACGCCGCCGGACGCGTGGTGGACCGCTTGCTGTCTTAGGGCGCCGGCTGTTCCGAGAGGATCGTACCCACGGCGCTGACGAACCGCGCCGTGCTCGCGCCCGGCGTGGTATCGCCGAAGTGGTGGGCGATCAGCTGCAGCTGGTCGGGGCTGATTCCGGCTGCTGCCGCCTCGGCCAGCAGCGCCGGCGTTCGTGCCGCCTCGGACTGGTCAATGAGCCTGGTCTTGGCGGCCACGCCCTGTGCGTCGATGTGGGCGCCGGGGTCCGACGGCCTCGTCATGAGCAGGGGCTTCCGGCTGGGAAGCCAATCCAAGGCCATGGCAGAGATATCGCAGATGCACAGGTCCGCTTCCGCCATGGCGGCTGAAAAGTCGGCAGCCGTGTCCACCCGGTGGCCCGCTGGCTCCTCCTTTTCCGCGGAGACGATCATCTTTTTGATCTCGTGCAGAGCAGCACGGTGGGCGTCGAGCCTGCTGCCGGTCCGCGGATGCGGCCGGAAGACCAGCCGGTAGCGGGCATCAGCCAGGATGGAGCCGACAATCTCCCGTCCATGGCTAGCCAGGGAGCCGTACGCCATGGCCGGGCGGTCCCCTTCCCACGTGGGGGCGTACAGAACGGTGAGACGTCCGCCGTCGTTCTTGGTTTGCGGGGCAGAAGCGGCGAAGTCCAGTTGCGGCCGTCCCACTTCCACCAGATGGGACTCATCAAACCGCCGCAGGGCGGTGAGGATGCGTTCCCGGGAGGCAGGGCCCGCGATGAAGGCGAAGTCGTAGGCCTTCAGCTGGTTGGAGACCATCGACACTTTGTCGCTCTCCCCGTGGCTCAGGTGCACATGCACCTGAGCCGGCAGGCGGAGAACCGTGAAGTTATCCCGGTTGTTATTGACGTAGAACACCATCCGGGCGCCGGCGCGTTCGATGAATGCCTCCACCTCCGCGATGCCCTTGGTAAGGAACACCGGCAGCGGGGAACCGGGAAGCAGCTCCGCGGCCGTGGCCGGCCGGTGGACCAGAACCGCTACCCGGTGGCGCTCCGCCAGCTTCGCCATGGGAGCCAGCCATTGCCTTACCTGATAGGCACTGTCCGGGCCGTCAGCGAAGTACAGGACGCAGTCGAACCGGTTGCCGGCGACCCTGTTGGCGTCGGCCAGCCGGCTTCGCACTCGGCGTTCCGTCAGCACGCTGTTGGCCTCGGTGAGGATCCGGGCGGCGAGAGGCTGAAGGCGGGACGCGATGGGCAACGGTGAATCCTGACGTCGGAGGGGTGGACCTACCTGAACAGCTTAGAGCTTCCCCACGTTGCGCCGTTTGGCATAGCCGTCGTTGGTCATCGCGTTCCCCCGGTAGAGCCACATGGCGCCGGCACCGGTTGTGGCCAGCAGGTCCACCTTGTTGTCCGAGGTCGTGTCACCGGGTCCGAGGATTTGCTTGTACTGTTGCCATCCGCCGCTGCCGATCTGCCGCTCGGCGTTGAACCACGCTCCCGAAGCAGTCTTGGCGGTGCGTCCCTGCCGCAGCCAGAGAGTGCCGTCGGACTTGCCGGCCACCAGGTCAACGGTGCCGTTGCGGTCATAGTCGCCGACGCCGACAATCTGCGAGTAATGCCAGCCCGTGTCGATACGTGTACGCGAGCCATGCTGGCCGTTGCCCGGGCCGGCGTAAAGCCAGGCCGACCCGTCGGGGCTGACGCCGAGCAGGTCGTTGGTCCCGTCCCGGTTCACATCACCGGTGCCCACAAGAGCCGCGAACTGGTTCCACCCGCCGGTGCCGATCTTCACACGGCGCTTGTAGCCCTCGTTGGATCCGCCGACTGAACCGGTGCCGGCATAGAGCCAGAGGGTTCCGTTGGTCTGTCGGGCCACCAAATCGCTCTTGCCGTCCCCGTTGTAGTCGCCGACCCCGACGATGGAGCTGTAGATGTACCAGCCATGCCCGATCCGCTCGGGCGTCCCAAAGCTTCCCTTGCCGGTTCCGCGCATCAGCCAGAGAGTCCCGTCCGGCTTGCGGCCGATCAGGTCGCTTCGGCCGTCGCCGGTGAAGTCGCCCGGAGTGACCACGGTGTCGAACTGTTTCCAGGTGCTGCTGACCAGCGTCCTGGAGTTGTAGCCCTCGGAATCGACCATCTGGGTGCCCTTGTAGAAGCCCAGCGAGCCATCGGCGCTGATGGTGAGGAGATCGTTTTTCTTATCCCGGTCGTTGTCCCATACTCCGAGGATGTCCGCGAAGGACCCCCAGCCCCAACCGATCTTGCGGGGGGCGGCGAACGTGCCGGTGCCGGTCCTTCCGGTTCCCGTATGCAGCCACAGGGTGCCGTCATCCTTGGACGCCACGACGTCCATGTGCCGGTCGCCGTTGAAGTCCCGCATAGCTACAACCTTGTTGTAGCTGCCCCAGCCGCTGCCGATCTGGCTGCGGGTGCCGGGCTTGCCGTCGCCGGGAGCCGCATACAGCCATACCGTGCCGTCGGACCGCCGGGCGAGGAGGTCATTGGTGCCGTCGCGATTGAGGTCGCCGGGGCCGATGATGTGGGTGAAGCCGTTCCAGCCGCTGCTGCCGATGCGCACCCGCTGCTGGAACGTCCCGTTGCCCTTGCCCTTGTACAGCCAGAGCGAGCCGTCGGTCTGCCGGGCCAAGAGATCGTTCAGCCCGTCTGCGTTATAGTCTCCGGTGCCGATGAGCAGGTTGTAGATCTGCCAGCCGCCGCCGATCCGGGAAGGCGTTTTGTAACCGCCGGCGCCGTTGCCGGGGTAGAACCAGAGCGAGCCGTCCGTCCGGCGGGAAAGCAGGTCGCCGTTGCCGTCCCGGTTCAAGTCGCCCGGTGCGGCGTAGCGCTGGGTGAGATCCCACGTGGCGGTCCGGTTGTAGGCGAAGTTTTGCAGGTCGGTGTACGAACCCCGCCACACGTTCGAGTCGCCCGAGTAGGGGCCCGTGGAGCTGTACTGCCAAATAGCGTAGGAATTCCAGCCAGCCGGCAGCCAGGGGGTGCCGGTGGTGTAGTGCGCGACGTGCAGCGGGTGGTTCTTGAAGGCGGTGCTGTTGCCGGTGCACGTGTTCCACCAGTCCGCGGTGGTGTAGATGGCGGGGAGGCGGCCGGTGCGAGCCTTGATGGTGTTCGAGAAGTCCTTGATCCAGTTGACCATCGCCGTCGGCGACATGCTGTAGCACGTGTTGCCCAGTTCCGGATAGGGGTTGTATTCGATGTCCAGCAGGGGCGGCAGGGTCTTTCCATCGGCGGACCAGCCGCCGCCGTTGTTCACCATGTAGTTCGCCTGCGCCTTGCCCGACGAAACGTTGGGGATGGCGAAGTGGTACGCGCCCCGGATCATGCCGGCGTTGTAGGAACCGGCGTACTGCGACGGGAACAACGGGTTTTTGTACGACAAGGCCTCGGTCGACTTTACATAGGCAAACCGCGCCCCGTAGTTCCACTCGGTTTTCCAGTTGACGTTGGGCTGGTGACTGCTGACGTCCATGCCCTGGACCCCGCTGGGCTTCCATCTGGTGCGGCTGAACGAGGGGAGCCCCGCGGGTGCCGCAACGCTGGTGCGTTCGATGTCGAGGACTTCCAGCTGGGCGTCGAGTTCTGCCAGCACTTCCGGCTGTTCCAGTTCCCGCTCACGTTCCCGGCGCTGCTGGAGACCTTGGCCCATGTCGGCGCCGTGTTCGCCCTGCAGGGTCTTCAGGAGCTCGCGGAGTTGCTCCTGGCTAAGCTCCTCGACCGGCACCTCGACGGATTCCGGCTCGTCTTCCGTCAGGCTCGTGTCGCCGGCTTCGGGGGAGGGCTGTGCCGTCGGTTCCTCCGTGGCGACGGCTGGGGAGGAAGGCTGCGTCCCCTCCGAAGGTTGTTCGAGGTCCGGCGGCAGTCCGGTTTCGCCGTCGCTCTGGGGCTCAGTGCCGGCCGAGTCGCCGGGCGCCGGATCGGAGGGCGAAGGTGACGCAGTTCCCAGGCCGGTGGCCGCGGGGGCCTGCAGCAGGGCACCGTCGGGTGTCGACGCCTGCGAGTCCGGTGCTGGTTGCTGCAGGGCCTGTGCGGATGCACCGGGGGCCATCAGGAGGCCCAGCGCCATTATGACGGCGGTTGCGCTGGCCACACGGGCAGTGGCTCGCTGGTTTCGTTTGGGAGAGGCTGCGGGGCTGCGGAAGCTGGGCATGAAATGCTCCGGACAATAGGGCACGAACGGGCCGGGTCAAGAGAGCCGCAACCTCCGGTCAGCAAAGGTGAAGCGTCGGCTCAAGGTAGGTTAAACGTTATCAGCCGCAGGGGCGGAAACACTGAGTGAGGGCGCGCGTTTCCACGAAAGTCGACAACTGTTAGCCGGCCGTTAATGTGCGTTGCAGCGTGCAGCACGGAAGGGCCGCCAGCCCGGGCGGGAGCCGCTGGGCCGGGATGTGGGGGCGGGCGGCGGGTCAGTCTTGGGGCTTGTGCTTCATCGACAGGGAACCATGCTTGGTGGCGTAGAGCCGGTACGACGGCCCGGCCTCCACCTCGAGGGTGCTGAAGGCGAGCCGCAGTTCTTGGTCGTTCCCAGCCAGGCGGGCGTGGAAGTCAAAGATGTCGCCCGGTGCAGACTCCGGAATTTGAAGCTGCCAGGTTCCGTCGTGAAGGTGGGCGGCGGTCGTCGCCTTATCGCGCCTTCGGCGTACGAAAACCTCCGCCGCCTCGACTATCCCCGGCCGGGGAGCAAGGCGGAGGATGTCACCTTCCCACCACGCACGCTCGAACAGGCGTTCCACTGTCTTCCCGGTGACCCGCGCCGCGCGCGGAGGCGCCGCCAGAACCTGCTGCCATGACTCTACGAAGGTTTCGGCGTTGAACCGGCCCAGGGTCCGGATTGCGTTTTCCCCCATCTTCCGGCGAAGCTCCTCGTCCTCCATGAGGGCGAGGGCGCGGTCGGCCAGCAGCCCGGTGTCACCGAAGGGGACCAAACACCCGTTTTCTCCGTCCACGATGACGTCTCGGGGGCCGTAGTTGGCATCATAGGCTGCCACCGGGACGCCGTAGGACATGCTCTCCAGCAGGATCAGCGGGAATCCTTCCGATTGTGAGGTCAGGAGGGTCAAGCATGCCCCTGCGTAGATGTCATCCGGGCTGTTGGCGAACGGCATGAAACGGACGTGCGAGCGGATGCCCAGTTCGTCGATCAGCGTCTGAATCCGGGTTTCCTCGTCGTCGCTGTAGCCGAAGCCGAACACCTCCAGGCGGGCGCTGGGACGGGAAGCGAGAATCTTGGCAAAGACGCGCATGGCTTCGTCTACGCGCTTTTTCGGGTGGGTGCGGGCCACCAGTACGATCCGGTCGGCGTCGACCGCCTTGTCTTCCTCCCTTGCCGCCGGCGCCACCTGGGGGATCACAGCCAGTTGGTCGCCGTGGCCGAACTCGGAGCGGATGTCTTCCCGCTGGGCTTCCGTGAGAAGAACCACCGAGTCCCATCCGCCAAGGGTCCCCAGGAGCCGGCGCCAGCTCGGGCTGACACCGGAACCAAGCGTGTAGGGGTGCTCCAAATGGTTGCTGTGGACCGCGGCGACCTTGCCCAGATTGGGGTGGCGGAGCGAATGGACGACGTCGTCGAGGTTTTCGGCCGGCAGGTTGGGCAGGTTTTCCCGGAATTCCGAGGTGATGACCGGCGCCTGTTCGCCGGCGAGCAGGCGTTCGAAGGCGAATCTGTACAGCTGGCCCATCGACGCGAAGGGTTGTGGCTCGGGGCCGTAGAGGTACGCCTTGCGCCACTGCTTCTCGCCGGGGTTTTGCAGGATGGTGAGAAAGCATTGGCCGTCGCGGCCGATGTAGCGCTGGGCGGCCGGGGTGGCGGAGCCGGGCTGGTAGTCCAGGATCCTTGCGACGCGGCCGTGCTCGTCCAGTTCCCAGCGGCGGGTGCGCAGCCGGTCCGGGCCGAGGTCCTCGATGGCCGCCGGGATTCCGCTGGCGTGGAACCGGACGTAGTGCTCCTGGACTCCGTTGCGGAAGTAGGCGAAGGCTCGACCGGACGTTCCCACCGGGAACCGGACGAAGTCGGCGTCGCCGGGCGGCTGGACGCTGGGTCTAGTCTCGAGATCCGGGCTCGGGTCCAATGAAGCCAGCACGCTGCGGACCTTGACGTCGGGGTGCAGGTGGCCGTCGGCCTTCAACTCGGCTACGTCGGCTTCCAGCCGAGGCTGGAACCCGAGAACCTCAATCCAGACATCAGCGAAACGGCCCTGCTCGGCCAAGGCGCTGGCGCGGGACCGCACGGCCTTGACCAGACCGCCGCGCTTCAGCGCGAGCGTGTTGACCGGGAAGTGCGCCGTCGGCATCGGCTCAGGTGTCTGCATTGCGGTAGCTGTTGTCCCCATCGTTCTCAAGCGGCCCGCCTAGGAGGGCTGAGCCGGCAAGTTTGCGCCCCGGACAGGAATCGAACCTGCGACCAAGCGATCAGGGGCTGCTGGTTTTGGTCGTCTCTCAACATAGCTCATATGCCGCTGGCTTGCGGGTATAACGCCCCTGATGCTCGGTGCCCTGCGGCCGGGCCTACTTAAGCTTCATCTTGGCGACGACCATGTTGTGGTCCGAGCCCGGGGTGGAGCGCAGCCGGCCGGCGGCGTCAATGTCGAGCACGTTCTCATAGGAGACGGTGCCGGCAATGTTCTTTGTGAACACGTAGTCGATCCGCCCGAAGGTGGAGTTCTGCTGCTTCTTGTAGCCGTTGGTCGTGGGGTAGAGGAAATCGGTCTTCCTAGCCGAGGAGGCGCTGTCGGTCCAGCCGCCCTTGATGAAGGCCTCGTGCGGCGCGTTCGAGGGCAGTTGGTAAAAGCTGCTGTTCATGTCGCCGCCGGCGACGACCGGGAGCCTGCGGGTGTTGAGCGCGTTCATCTTCCGGTTAACGGTCTCCATGGTGGAGGTCTTCGACACAGTGCCGCGCAGCGGCAGCTTGGGGGAGACGTGGAAGGACACGGCGTAGAACTGCTTGCCGGTCTTCTTGGACTTCAGCAGCACCCAGGCCGCGCCGCGCGGGCCCTCGCCCCTGGCGACGGGCAGGGCGAAGGTGCCGCGTTCGACCAATGTGTACTTGGACGTCTTGTACGCGATGCGGTTCACGTATTGCTTGGTGCCGGCCTTTTCCGGGGCTCGGTCGAGGGCGTAGCCGAGCGACTTGAGCCGGGGCTGGAAGTCGGTCATGGCTTTCGTGTTCGCGGTGCCCGGGATATTGACGTTCAGGGCCTCCTGGAGCAGGAGCACGTCCGGGCTTTTCGCCTTGATGGTCCGCAGGTGGGTCATCTTGCGGGTGTTCCAGTGCGGGGCGCCGGTGACTTTGCAGCTGGCGCAGAGCAGGTTCTGGCTGGCCACGGTCAATGGCTCAGTGCCGGACACGGCCGGCGCCGCCGGGTAGGCGGTGAGCCGGGTGGAGGTGCGGGTTTTGTAGGTCTTGTTGTGGGCGTAGACGCGGATGAAGCTGGGCATAGAGGAGCGGGAGCCGTGCGTGAGCCTGGTGATCTTCAGACTGGTGCCCGTCACATTGGAGAAGGTGCGCGGCCGCAGGGTCATGGCCATGTTGTCCGCGATCTTTACGGTGTAGTGGGTGGTGCTCGCGGTCCGGTTCCAGGAGACGGTGATGCTGTCGGTGCCGCCGGCCGCCTTCAGGGTGGTGAACGCGCCGGGGTAGTTGGCCTGGGTAGTCGCCTTCAACGTCTGCGACCAGGCCGAGCGGAGGTACTCTCCGTAATCACTGCCCGGCTCCCGGTACAGCGCCCGGTACTGGATGTAGTAGGTCGTGGCGTCATCCAAGTCGCCCAGGTAGCGGCTGTTGACCTTTTCGATGACAGGGGCGCCGGCCATGTCGGAGCGCGTGGAATAGCGGACCTCGTAACGGTTGGCTCCGGACACCGGATCCCAGGCCAGTGCGAAGCCGGTGTGGCCGGCGGAGACCAGTTCGGGTCTGTCCAGGCTGGCAGCCACCTGGATCTCTGCGCTGGCGGGTGCCGCCGCCGCGGGGCCGGAAACGAATCCGCCGAGCAGGGACGCGGCGAGCAGTGCGGCCGCGGTGCGGCGCAGGGGAGTGGTCTTCATGACGCTCCTGGGCGAGTGAACGGTCTCTTACAGGAGACACACGTCGAAACCCCGAAGCCTTCCCCCGCACAAAAGTATGAGCTATCTCTCCGGAATTGCGAAACGATTCAACCGAGCGTTGTCATCCGTCGCGTCGGGCCCACCGCTATCACCTACCAATAGCGGGCTAAACGTCCCGGAAATGGCCTGCCACCGCTGAAGGATTTTCTGGAAGGAAGCCTGCTTTTGCCCGCCAGAGTGGCATTTGTCGTGGCGCACGCAATCGTCGGGAACGAAGTGACGACGTGGCACTCCGGCTGAACAGTTGTCATTCCTGGCTGCCTAGGCGTCGGTGAGGATCTCACGCCGCAACTGCCGCAGGCTTCGCTCGTTGTGGCGGACGACAAAACCTGCAAGCCGTCCTCCCAAGTCCGAGAACGCAGTGATAGGCGTGACACGGAACTGCCCATCCGCCTCTTCCCACACGAGTTGGGCCTGCAAGGTTATGTTCCGGACAGCACTCCGGGGTACGGTGCGGTCCCTAAAGAATCCGAGCACTCTGACTTCGGAGGCTGATATCCGAACGCCCAAGCGCCAGTTTCGCCAGCCAGCCAGCAGCAGCAACATCCCTACGGCAATATCAAAAGCCAGCCCGGCCTCGTGCCCCTCTGATGACCCAAACCGGACAGAACCGGTGTGCATCTCGTAGAAGGCCACAACCAGGAACAACAAGACGAACGCGAAGAGGGAGGCCCGCGAAATGAAAAGGGGACGCAGTATCAAGACCGGTTCCGCCACGATGTTTGGCCTCCTGTTCCTCAAAGTCTCTTTAGCGGCAATTCGACGACGAGCAATAACCGTTGAATGTGCTTCGCGTAGTTTTGGGATCGATCCGCCGATCGATAAGCAGGGGGGCGTCCTACCTGCGTGGTCGCATTCAGCGGAGCCGTCGGAGAAACCAGTGTAGAACGAATCCGGAGGGTTAGCGGTGAATCCGCTTACCCTCAGTAGAGCCAAAAGAGCGGCCCGGTTCAGGCATAACGCCTGGGCAGAGCCGCTTTTGTTGCGCCCCGGACAGGAATCGAACCTGCGACCAAGAGATTAGAAGGCTCCTGCTCTATCCGCTGAGCTACCGAGGCTGATGACCGGCTACTGTTCACTCACTTGTCCACTCCAATTCCGGAGTCTCCAAATGTGTCCAGCGAGTGCCCACACTCGTGGACGCCAATGCGGTCGGTGCTTAGTCTAGCAATTCGTTCAGGGCCGGGCGCGATGGCGGCCGCGGTCGCGCTGTCCGTCGTCGCCCAGGGCTGCGGCGCACTGCCACAGGGAAGAAGGACGTACAGTTCTAACCCCGTTTCGTCCTGCCGCCATCGCCAGGCTGCGCCGCCGGGCGCGCACAGACTCCCGCGGCTGGGCGTTCGGCGGGCGCCCAGCCGCGGAAGGAACTTGCTACTGGCCGGTTCCGGCGTCGGCGCCACCATCGACCGTGCCGCCCTGCCCATCCAAGCCCTGTTCCGGGATGTCTTCCGGTGCCGGTGTCTGGCTCGGCTCCGGTGTCTGGCTCGGTTGCGGGGCAGGCTCGGCGGTCTGGCTTGTGTCGGGGGCAGGGGCCGGGGCCTGATCGGTGCCGTTCGATTCGCTATTTCCAGGCTCTTCAGTTTCGGTTGAACTGTTCCCGCCGACCGAGGGATCGTCAGTGGTCGCAGCGTCGTCGGCGGCACCATCTCCAGTCTTCGCGGGCTCCCCGTCCTGCTTGACCGGCTTGTCCGTTCGCTCCGTGGCATCCTTGTCTCCGCCCAGGGCGCCAAGGGTCGTCTTGTGGGCGCTTGAGGCATGGTCGATGCCCGTAGTCGAGGAGACCAGACTGGAGATCGGCTGGCTGGTGCCGAGCTCCACCGCGGTGATGCTGACCATCGCGATGGCGAAGGCCGCGGCGCTGGCCAGTCCAACCTTGACCCACGTCATCGGGGCGATGGGCTTTCGGGCGGGTTTAGGCTGCGGTTCGATCGCTTCCGACGGGGCGCTGGCGGCCACCTTTTCGACCTCCCGCAGGGCACCGATTCGAGCCTTGGGAATTTTCTTCATGGCCACAGTGGCGGCCGAACTCAGTGTCCGGGCATAGAGCGCGGCGCCAACGGTGGCGACGACGGAGCCAACTGCGGCGCCGATGAGCGTTCCGGCGACGCCGAGAAAGGACCCCACCAATGCGGAGGTTACCGCGGCCAGCGCCGAGCCAATAGTTTGGGTGCCACTTAGTCCGAGAAGCGGCTTGCGCTTGTCGTCGGCAGCGGAGTCGTCAGCCATTTGATACCTAATCCGGTCGGAGATTATTACGGATAGGTAACGATACCTGTCCGCGGACGGTTCCCGGCACGGCCGTTGTCTAATGGAGACGCTGCTCACACCCGCCCTCCACAAGGACACCGCCCGGCGCCGCGGTGCACATGCCGCGTGGACCGCTTCACCGCAGGTGCTGGAGCGGCGAGGCTCGATGGTGTCGGCAGGGCGCCGGCGCTACAGCAGACGGGAGAAGAGCATGAGCGACTACATTACGGTGCGCGGGACGGTCGGTACCGAGGTGCAGCAGCGGCGCACGCACGGAGGTGATGCCGTGGCGGAGTTCCGGCTGGCTTGCTCGGGGGACTGGCTGAACCGGGAGACCGGCGAGTGGGTCAAAGGGCAGACCAACTGGTACACCGTCCAGGCGTTCCGGGGCCTGGCGGAGAACCTGTGGCGCAGCCTGGCGAAGGGCGATCCGGTGGTGGTCAGCGGCAAGCTCAAGCTGCGGCAGTGGTCAACCGACGACGGGCGGCGCGGCACCGCTCCCGAGATCGACGCCGACACAGTGGGCCACGACCTGCGGCGCGGCTCTGCCTCGTTCACCAAGATCGCTGTGCCGGCAGCGGCCTCGCGCGAAGCCGCTGAGACCGGGCAGGGCGGCGCCGACTACCGCGCGATGGCCCTGGCCAGTGCCAGTGCCGGCTCCGGGGAATCAACCGACGGAGAGTTCGGCCTCGAGCCAGGCCTGGGCGGCAGCGGCGGCCACGCCGACGAGGACCGGCAGGAGGAGACGCAGCTGTCCCGGGCGAGTTGATCTGTTGCTCGGGGTGTCCGAGCCGCCGGGACAGGGGATGCGGTGCGGCAGAATATGTGATCGTGGCGCGCAGCGACTAGCCTTGAGGGCATGGCGGAATTCATTTATACGATGTCCAAGGCCCGCAAGGCCGTTGGCGACAAAGTCATTCTGGACGACGTAAGCATGTCGTTCTTCCCCGGCGCCAAGATCGGTGTCGTCGGCCCCAACGGTGCGGGCAAGTCCACGATCCTGAAAATCATGGCCGGCTTGGACACCCCCTCCAACGGCGAAGCCAGGCTCAGCCCCGGTTACACCGTTGGCATCCTGCTGCAGGAGCCGCCGCTGAACGAGGAGAAAACCGTCCTGGGCAACGTCCAGGAAGGCGTCGGCGAGATCTACGGCAAGATCCAGCGCTTCAACGAAATCTCGGAAGAGATGGCCAGCCCGGATGCCGACTACGACGCGCTGCTCGAGGAAATGGGCAAGCTGCAGGAGGCCATCGACGCCGCGGACGCCTGGGACATCGACTCCCAGCTGGAGCAGGCCATGGACGCGCTGCGCTGCCCGCCGGGCGACGCTGACGTGACCGTGCTCTCCGGCGGCGAGCGGCGCCGCGTGGCACTGTGCAAGCTGCTCCTGCAGAAGCCCGACCTGCTGCTGCTCGACGAGCCCACCAACCACCTCGACGCCGAAAGCGTGCTGTGGCTGGAGCAGCACCTGAAGTCCTACCCGGGTGCCGTCCTCGCCGTGACCCACGACCGGTACTTCCTCGACCATGTGGCCGAATGGATCGCCGAAGTGGACCGCGGCCACCTCTACCCGTACGAGGGCAACTACTCCACCTACCTGGAGAAGAAGCGCGCCCGGCTCGAAGTCCAAGGCAAAAAGGATGCCAAGCAGGCCAAGCGCCTGACCGAGGAACTGGATTGGGTCCGGTCCAACGCCAAGGGCCGACAGACCAAGTCCAAGGCCCGTCTGGCCCGCTACGAGGAAATGGCTGCCGAGGCGGAGCGCACCCGGAAGCTGGACTTCGAAGAGATCCAGATCCCGCCGGGACCGCGGCTCGGCCAGCTGGTCATCGAGGCCAAGGACCTGTTCAAGGGCTTCGGCGACCGCGAGCTGATCAAGGACCTGTCCTTCTCGCTGCCGCGCAACGGCATCGTCGGCGTGATCGGTCCCAACGGCGTCGGCAAGACGACCCTGTTCAAGACGATCGTCGGACTCGAACCGCTCGACGGCGGGGAGCTGAAGATCGGCGATTCCGTGAAGATCTCGTATGTGGACCAGTCCCGCGGCGGCATCGACCCGAACAAGACCCTGTGGGAGGTCGTCTCCGACGGGCTCGACCACATCCAGGTCGGTCAGGTGGAAATGCCGTCCCGCGCTTACGTCTCTGCGTTCGGCTTCAAGGGACCGGACCAGCAGAAGAAGGCCGGCGTGCTTTCCGGCGGTGAGCGCAACCGGCTGAACCTGGCCCTGACCCTGAAGCAGGGCGGCAACCTGCTGCTGCTCGATGAGCCGACCAACGACCTGGACGTCGAAACGCTCTCCAGCCTGGAAAACGCGCTGCTGGAATTCCCCGGCTGCGCCGTGGTGGTGTCGCACGACCGCTGGTTCCTGGACCGGGTGGCCACGCACATCCTGGCCTACGAGGGCACCGAGGAAGAGCCGGCGAACTGGTACTGGTTCGAGGGCAACTTCGACTCCTACGAGCAGAACAAGGTCGAGCGGCTCGGCCCGGACGCGGCCAAGCCGCACCGCGTCACGCACCGCCGCCTGACCCGCGACTAGCACGGACACATGGAACGGCCGGGCCCCGCTACGGAGCCCGGCCGTTCTCTTTGGCCCGTTTTTTGTCGCACGTGAGGCGGGCGACTCCGGCTTACGGAATCCGGATCATGCCTTCCTGGGCGACGGTGGCGACGAGTTCGCCGGCCCGGTTGAAGATCTTGCCGACCGCGAGGCCGCGCGCGCCGGAGGCACTGGGGGAGGACTGCACGTAGAGCAGCCAGTCGTCCACCCGGACCGGGCGGTGCCACCACATGGCGTGGTCCAGGCTGGCGACGCTCATGCCCGGCGTGACCCAGCTGACGCCGTGCTGGCGCAGGATGGGTTCCAGCAGGGTGTAGTCGCTGCCGAAGGCCAGCGCGGCCCGGTGCAGGCCCTGGTCGTCGGGCAGCGGCCCTTTGGTCTTCATCCAGACGGCGTTGACCGCCTGCCGTTCGCCCTTGGCCTGGACATAGAGGGCGTCCTGGACATGGCGGACGTCGAACGGGCGGTGGTAGGCCATGTGCCGCGCCACCGGGTGGTCCACCTTGCCGAGCAAGTCCGCGGTGCTCGGCAAGGTTTCCGGGTCCGGGATTCCGTCGGGGAAGTCTTCCTGGTGTTCGAGCCCCTCGGCCGGGGTCTGGAACGAGGCGATCATGGACAGGATCGGCACGCCGTTCTGATAGGCATGGGTGCGGCGGGCGGAGAACGAACGGCCGTCGCGCAGCCGTTCGACGCCGAAGGTAATCGGCAGGTCGGCGTCGCCGGCACGCAGGAAGTACCCGTGCATGGAATGGATGGGCCGGTCCGGTTCCACGGTCCGTACCGCCGCGATCACGGACTGTGCCAGCACCTGGCCGCCGAAGACCCGGCCGCGCGGCTGCTTTTCGGAAACGCCGACGAAGATTTCCTCGTCCGTATTCGCGCCGTCGGCATCGGAGAGGTCCAACAGCTCCAGCAACACCGCCGTCGGATCGACGTGTTCCTCGATGGCGGTCATGTAGTCTCCTTGCCGATTACCCGCGGGTACGAACACCTCCGACAGTAGTTGGCACCGCTCAACCGCTCAACTCCGGGGCGCCCCCGCATGCCGGAGCACGACGGTGGGCCGGCAGCGGGTTAGTTGCGGCTCCCGCGCTTTGAGAGGATGGCATCATGCCTACCGTTCCGCACCATGCCCCGAGGTTCCCGATCCAGCTGAGATTCAGCGACATTGATTCCTACGGACACGTGAACAATGTGACCTACCTGGGCTATCTGGAAACGGCCCGAGTGCTGCTGCACCGGCTGCGGCCGGACCTGCCGGCCACCGCGGGCCGCAAGCCGGGTGCGACGCTGCGTGAACTCGGTGGCGACGGAAACCAGACGCTGGTGGGACGGCAGGAAATCGAATACCGGGTACCGCTGGACTACCGTGCGGAACCAGTCCACGTCGGCGTCTGGGTGACGAGGATCGGTTCTTCGAGCTTCGACCTGGGCTACGCGGTCGTTGATGCCGACACCGGGGAGCCGGGCACCGTGCATGCGCTGGGCGCCTCGACCATGGTGCTGGTTGCTGCCGCGACGGGACGGCCGGTGCCGCTGCCCGATGCGTACGGCGCCGCCTTGCAGCTGTGGGCCGGGCCGCCGGTTCCGTTCCGCAACAGTGCCGGCGCAGCCGGTACGAACGGAGAGGCCGCAGAATGATGTCCCCCGGAACACCCGTCCTGCAGCTGGCCGATGTCCAGGTAGCGGCCGACCTGAAGACCTTCGTCAGCCGGTCCCGTGCCGCCGGTGACGGCGCCATCCACCTGCAGGCCTTCGGCAGCGTGCTGGCCGCCTACGTGTGCATGATGCGGCCGCGGATTCTGGGCGAGGCGACGCCGACGATCCTGGGGCTGCGGGTCATGCCGCTGGCGGCGCCGGCCGCCGTCGAGGAGACCGTCACGCTGGCCTCGGTTGGAGACCGGCTGGCCAGGATGGGGAACGAGGAAACCGGCCTGGCCCTTCCCCCCACGACCGTGACGGAATCCTGGACGGGTGTGCTGCCGCCGCGGTCCGGGTGGGAGCGCGTCGGCGGCCTGCAGGCCGAGGTGTTGGAGGAGGCTGCCCGGGCG
Organism: Arthrobacter sp. Y3225116; assembly: GCF_059091245.1. Lineage (NCBI taxonomy): Bacteria > Bacillati > Actinomycetota > Actinomycetes > Micrococcales > Micrococcaceae > Arthrobacter > Arthrobacter sp. Y3225116. Next base: position 2,209 of record NZ_JBNHGL010000002.1, on the reverse strand, counting down.
GGCATCCGGGAGATTTCCGAGGCGTTGCCGGACAACCCCGGACAGCTCATCGTCAACAACGCGCGGAGCACCGTCTGGAGCCGGCCGCTGCCCGCTGCCGGCGGACTGCCGGAATCGGTGGAACTCCCGGCCGGGGCGGCGTTTGCCGCCCTCACGCTGGGCTTCCTCGACGGGAACCCGGCGGAGGTGTACCGGAACGGCCGCTGGCTGCGGCTCAGCACCGGGCGCGGCCACGTGCTGGTGCGCAGCGGCGCCTCGCTGTAGCGGGAGCCGGCTGCGTCGCAGGAGCAGGTCAGGCGCTGTTGACCATGGAGTGGGCGGCGCGCTCGAAGTAGTCCCAGAGCGTCTGCTCGTGCAGCGGCGGCAGTTCCAGGGCATCCACGGCGCGGCGCATGTGCTTGAGCCAACGGTCGCGGGCGTCGAAGTCCACTTTGAACGGCTGGTGTCGCATCCGCAGCCGCGGGTGGCCACGCTGTTCGCTGTAGGTTCCGGGGCCGCCCCAGTACTGTTCCAGGAACATCCGCATCCGGACCTTGGCCGGCCCGAGGTCCTCTTCGGGGTACATCTGGCGCAGCACGTCGTCCTCTGCGATCCCGTCGTAGAAGACGTCCACGAGTTTCACGAACGTCTCGTGCCCGCCGACGGCGTCGTAGAAGTTGTCCGTGTACGAGGGCTGCTTGAACGCGTTCGCGGCGGCCGGAGCCGGGGTCAGGGTGGCCAACGGCTGGCCGAAACGGGACGGAAGGGCCGCGCCGTCGGCCGGCTGCGCCGCACCGGGGGGCGCGGCGGGCTGTCCGAGGGTTTGGGGTGTTTCGCTCATTGATGGTCTCTGTTCGCTGATGCTGTCTTGCACCATTGTCTCAGCCCGCGACGACCCGGGGTTCGTGGTGGACGGGGAAGTTCACGCTGCGCGCAATGAAGCAGACCTTGTTGGCATCCGCATGGAGCCGCTGGGCGAGTTCGGTCTGGCCCGGATCGCCGATCGCCACCCTGGGCCGCAGCATCACGGACGTGAATTCGCCGCTGCCGTCACGGTTTAGGCGCAAGGTGCCCTCGGCGTCGTCGTCGTAGGCCGTCACCACCAGCCCGTTCTTCACCGCGACGTGCAGGTAGGAGAGCATGTGGCACTGGGACAGGGCCGTGAGCAGCAGCTGTTCCGGGTTCCAGCGGTCCTTGTCGCCGTGGAAGGTGGGGTCGGCGGTGCCGGCCAGCTCCGGCAGCCCTGCCGCGCGCACCACGTGGTCCCGCCCGTAGCCGCGGTAACTGGCGGTGCCTTCGCCGCGGTTGCCGGTCCAGTGGAGGGAAACTGCGTAGCGGTGCTCGGAAAGGTTCATGCCGCCATTAAACCCCGTGCTCCTGCCGACCGGCGGTACCGGCGGGACGGCACCTGCCCGGAGACCGCCTCTGCCGGGCGCAGACGTCTCAGCGGCAGGCGGTGATTTCGTAGAGCGCCGCGGTGCCGTCGGACGCGATCAGGCGGAAGCCGCGGGAGAAGTCAATGTCTTGGAATCCCGGCCACTGGTGTTTTTCGCTGTGTTGGTAGCCGCGGATCGGCTGGTCGTCGTACAGGTGGGTGGCACCGGTGCTGTGCAGTGCGCCGCAGACCTGCGGATCGGACCCGATGTCGCGGAAATAGTGCCGCAGGTAGTCCTTGTCCGCGCTGCCGGCGCTGCTGACGTTCTGGAAATAGACGGTCCGGTGGCCCGTGAGGGAGTAGATGTAGGGCAGGCCGTTGAAGGGGTCGCCGATGACGATCGCGTCGTCGGGCAGCAGCGGTTCCAGGGAGTTGATGAACTCCTGCTCGTCGCCCATCAAAGCGCGCCCGTCGCGGTGCTCGGTGATGCCGTAGCGGATGGAGGCCGCCTCCACCCGGACGTCGTGCCGGAAGCCGCCGGAGGTCACGAAGACGGCGGCCAGCACGGCAAACGCCAGCGCCGCGGCCACCGCTTGGTGCCAGCGGGCCTGGTTGCGGGTCCGGATAAGCCCGGCCAGGAGCGTGCACAGCCGCTCCAGGGCCAGGGCAGCGAAGACGACGCCGAAAGTGTGGACCAGCGGGGCGATCCGGGGCGGGTCGGTGTACCAGAAGCCGCTGAGCCAGCGGAAGGGGCGCTGTTCCGGGCCGCGCTTCAGGCGAGTTGCCCAAACCCGGGTAATCTGTGAAGCAGATCATACCGACGGCAGCAGCCCGGTGGCCCCCTGCTTGCGCAGG
>NZ_JBNHGL010000001.1:0-84415 GCF_059091245.1 Arthrobacter sp. Y3225116 | reverse complement strand
CAACGGCGGGAAATCCTTAAGGAAGCGGTAGAAACCCCGGACGACGGACATATCCAGGTCCCGCCGGAGCTGGATGCCAGCGTGGCCGAACAGGTCGCGGCCGCCGTACCGGCGTCGACCATCATCGGCGGCGACTCCTCCCAGGCCACCTACCTGGGCACGGCGAGCTTCGTGCCGCAGGACCGGCCGCATTCGCTGCTCTACACCCCGGCCTACGCCACGCTCGGGTACGGGCTGCCGGCGTCGATCGGCGCCCGCATCGGCGCGCCGGACCGCCCGGTGGTCTGCGTGGTGGGCGACGGCGCGCTGATGTTCGCGGTGCAGGAACTCGTCACCGCCGTCGAACAGCGCCTGGACCTGGTGGTCGTGTGCGCCGACAACGGCGGCTACGGCGAGATCCGCCAGAACGAGCTGGACCGCGGCATCGAGCCCGTGGGCGTGGAGCTCGTGCAGCCCGACTGGGCCGCCCTGGCCACCGCCTTCGGCGGCACCGGCCGGCGGATCCACGACGCCGCCGAGCTAGCGCCGGCCATCCGCCAGGCGCTGGCCGACGGCGGAGTCCAGCTGATCCACGTGCCCGCGCAGCTGTTCGCGCAGGACGGCCAGGCGTGACGTCTAGCGCCCGGGTCATTATTACCGACGCCGAGGATCTCGACTACTCCGTTGCCCTGGAGTTGCTGGCCGAGGCCGGCATCGAGGCGAGCTACCTCAACTCCCGTGACCGCGGCGCCATTCTCGACGCCGCGGCCGGGTGCGAGGGGATCATCCTCGGCTACGCTACCCTGGACGCCGAGATGATCGCCGCCATGCCGAACCTGAAGGCCGTGGCCACCATGTCGGCGGGCTTCGACATGGTCGACCTGGAGGCGGCGGCCGCCCGGAACATCACGGTCTGCAACGTGCCCTCGGTGGCCACCCGCGACGTGGCCACGCACGCCTTCGCGGGCATGCTCTCGCTCATCCGCGAGCTGCCGCGCTCCCAGGCGGCCACCCGACGCGGGGACTGGACGGGGGAGGGAATCCCGGTGCCGCCGCGGATCAGCGAGATGACCCTGGGACTGGTCGGGTTCGGGCGCATCGCCCAGTACCTGGCGGCCCTGGCGGCCCCGGCCTTCGGGTCCGTCATCGCCTACGACCCGTTCGTGCCCGACGAGGCGTGGCCGGCCGAGGTGCGCCGGGGCGAGCTTGCCGAGGTCCTGGCGGCGTCGAACGTGGTCAGCCTGCACACCCCGCTGACCGAGGAAACCCGGAACCTGCTCGACGCCGAGAACCTCGCCGTCCTGCCGGCGGGCAGCTACGTGGTGAACGTGTCGCGCGGCGCCCTCGTCGACGAACAGGCGCTCTGCGCCGCCCTGGACTCCGGCCACATCGCCGGCGCCATGCTGGACGTGCTTTCGGAAGAACCGGCCCCGGCCGACCACCCGCTGGTGGTCCACCCGTCGGCGATCGTCACGCCCCACGCGGCGTACCGCAGCAACGTCTCACTGCGCGAATACGCGGCGCTGCCGGCCCGGAACATCATCGCCTGCCTGCAGGGCCGGCAGCCTGAGACCCCGATCGCCGCGGCTGCCCCGTCCCTCGCCGCGGCCGGGTAACCCAGGCTCTGGACACGCAACGGCGCCCGGTCTGCATCAGCAGGCCGGGCGCCGTTCGCGCATGATGTAGGCGGAAGCCCTGAACTTGTCCCGGAAGTTGGGCAGAGAAATCAGTTCCGACTTTCGGGGGAGCAGTTGAGTCAGACACCGCACCAGCGGGCACTGTAAGACGACGATGTACGGCACTGGGCCACTAAAGCCGACGCATACAGATTCCGGGGAGTGAGAGTAAAAGGAGTGAGGGAAATCACCGAATGAATAATGGAACTCGTTTCGCCCCTCCGAAGATTGGTCTCTTACATGCAGCGGAAAACATTCACCCAACGTTTCAGGAACTCACTGCTAGTCGTCACTGCGGTATCGGCTTTGGCCTTGACGGGATGCGGTGCTGCAAGCGTTCAAGCCACTGATGACGTGGACTTCTATGGCGCGACCGTAGGCTTCGACAAAGAGCTTGCTGAACGGGTGCCGGAGGAGTGGAAGGGCGGCATCACGGTCCCCGTCAAAGTGCTCCAGCCCAACGCTTACGTGGACGAGAACGGCGAAACAGTCGGCTTGCAGCCTGACCTTATGAAGGCCCTTTCCACGCTCTGGGGCATTCCGATCAAGGTCGAGTCAGTGGCCTTCGACGGACACGTCCCCGGTGTGCTGGCTCAAAAGTACGGGTTTACGGTCTCAACTGGGGATCACGAGCAGCGGCGTGAAGTCTTGGACATGGTGGACTACTCCAAGGCCGGCGTTGCATGGCTGACACAGGCAGACTCTGGACTTAACTCCAAGGAGGACATCTGCGGCCACGTCATCGGCGTCATTAAGGGCACCGACCAAGATGAGCGCGCCCATGAAAAAGCCAAGGAGTGCGAAGCCAATGGCATCGAAGGAACCGAGGTCATCGGTTTCTCTAATACCTTGATTTCGGTTCCCCTGCAGGCCAAGCGCATTGATGTTGCCTACGACAGCATCTCCCAGATGATTTACTTCGCCAAGACCCAACCGGAGGATTTCCGTCTTGTCGGTGAGCCGGAAGCAGGTGTTCCGCTTGCCTTGGGGGTTCCTGCCGGAGAGCAGGAGAAGGTCGACTTACTCAAGGACTCGATGCAGGCGGTGATGGACAGCGGCGCATACGAGGCGATCTTTGACGAGTGGGGGATCAGCGAGTTGACGCTTGACCAGGTGTACGTCAACAGCGAGGGAATGTCCTCCTGACGGTCAGCTTCCGGGCCGGATTGAACCGGCCCGGAAGTGCGCCCGCGCGCGGTATAGCAACCGTGCACCAGGCCACGGTGAAGTGGCTCGTCGAGCAGCGGGCTCCGGGCACAAAGCCCGGCGGCGCGAGGGGTTTGATTTTTGAGGAGTGTGACTTTGCAGCCATTGAGGCGCACCGCCAAGCGCGAGTCCAGCAAGGACCGAGTGGGGAGTCATTCCAGCCGGACAGCAGAACACCACCATGGCAATTCAGGTCCGGTTGGTCCGAATGCAAAGCTGTGGACGACTAGCTTCGTCATGGCGATGGTGGTGCAGTTGGGGGCGTCCATCGTGTTTGTCACGTTGATGACCTTCATGGCCCTCTACTCAATGCAGCTCTTCGGCGCGCAGGACGTGGCGGCAGGATTCGCCGCGAGTGCTTTCATACTGGGCTCCGCCCTCACGAGGATCTTCGTCGGTAAGTACGTTGATTTCATCGGTCGAAAGCGGCTTATAGTGATCGCCCTGGTGGTGTTCGTGCTCTGCTCTGCTCTCTATCCGCTGGCATGGTCCTATCCCGCGCTGATCGGCTTGAGGGTTATCCATGGCGGAGCCTTCGGCTCTATTTCCACAGTTATCGCGGCGGCAGTTGTCGGAATGATTCCCGCCGCCCGACGTGGGGAAGGTATGGGCTATTTTCTGGCCGCCTCGACCTTCGCGATGGCGTTGGGTCCGCTCTTGGCAGTGCAGCTGGCGGAAAACTTCGGTTCACGGTCGGTCTTCCTGCTCACCGGTGCCGCCTCGGCCCTTGCCCTCGCGGCGGCGCTTCTTGCCCGGCTTCCCGAACGCCCCTCGGAACCCTCAGAACGTCAGCGAAAATTCCGTTTGCGCCCCTCGGACATCCTCGACCCGAATGCCCTGCCAGTGTCACTCGTTGTCCTCCTGTGCGCCTTCGGTTATGCAGGCATCGTCACCTACCTCAACCCCTTCCTGCTGGAACGAGGCATGGCCACTGACGGGTCCCTGTTCTTTCTGGTCTTCGCGGCGGGCATGCTGGTGATCCGTCTGGTGTCAGGGCGTTGGCAGGACCGGAAAGGCGATAACTCCGTCATCATCCCCCTGACCGCCCTCTTCGGCGTCTCCCTGGCGCTCATGGGACTGGCAACCGTGACGTGGCACTTGGCGGTCGCCGGTGTGCTTGCCGGTCTCGGCTATGGCGGTCTGCTGCCAAGCCTTCAGGTGGTTGCTGTGACCCGAGCCCATCCCGAACGTATCGGGACCGCCATGTCCACCCACTATCTAATGCTGGATGCTGGCGTAGCCCTCGGACCGGTCCTGTTCGGGTTCCTTATACCAGTGGCGAGTTATCAGGGGCTGTACCTGGCCTTGGCCGGGACGGTCCTTGCTGCCGTTGCGCTGTACTGGTTCGTTCATGGACGGCGCAGGGGAAGAAGTTCACCGGAAGCCGGGCGCTATCCCGGGAAGCCTACGAAACGCCGCTCACGTGACCATCTGCAGAAAGCCGCGTTCGTGTCTGCGACGCCCCCGGATTAAAACCCGTCTATGGCGCAAACCCTATGGCGTAGCAAACCGGGAAGGAGCCATCTCCGGCGCGGGCCGTGTCCTAGACTGAAACCACTGACCCGCAAGGTGTCGAGAAGCTCCACCGCGATGCGGAAGGTTACCCCGGACAGTTCTTCTGAAGGATTTATTGATGGCTGAAACAGACGAGCCGATGGCTGAAACTGATGAGCCGGACCCGCGGCGCTCCGTCTTGGGGCGGGCTTTCTTGGTCTTGGATTGCTTCGCCGGCGGCGTGGAAATGAGCGTTTCGCGCATTGGTCAGCGCACGGGCCTCCCCCCTGCCACCGTGCATCGTATCCTTGCCGCGCTGGTAGAGTGGGGCGGCGTCGAACATGTCTCGCACGGCCGCTACCGGCTGGGATCACGGATCTGGCGACTGGGCGTGGGTGCGCCCCAAGTCCGGGTACTCAGGGAATTGGCCCAGCCTTATCTGGTGGAATTGCATATCCGCACAGCCGGCACCGTGTATCTCGCGGTAAGAGACGGTAGCGATACCATCTTTTCCGACCGAATCACCCGCGTGAAGCGGTCCACGGATACACGGCGGGTGGCCCGCCGCGCCCCCTTGGAACAATCCGGGGCTGGGAGGGTTCTCCTGGCCTATTCCGACGAAGCCTGGAAATTGCTGGAGGATTCAGCGGGTACGTTCGAGGACCGCGCAAGACTAGAGCGGCTCCGGGGAGAGCTGGCCGTAATTCGCAAGAACGGTGTGGTGGTCAGCAGTAATGATGGCCTCCAGGGCCGGTTCTCCATCGCATGCCCGGTCTTCGGATTTGATGGGGTGGTGGTCGCCTCGATAGCCGTTGCCTTTCCCAGCTCACGCATCCCCGACCCGGCACCCATTGCGCCGCGCGTCATATCGACAGCACAGGCGATCAGCAAGGACCTCGTCGATCTAGGGTACTGAGCGAGGAAGTCAGTGTTCCCCGTTTCAACGCGCGCCAGCACCCGCTGAAGAGGTGACTGGTCTAAAAATGAACTGCTCCCCGGAAGTCGGTCTGGAGGGGTCCAGTTCCGATTCGGGGGAGCAGTTCAACAGCGCCGGGCGTCGTCCCTGTCAGCGGTTCTTCCAGACGGGATCCCGCTTCTCCAGGAAGGCGCGGACCCCCTCAACTCGATCCTCCGAGAGGTACGGATTTGGTCCCACATTCAGGCGCAAAGCTGTCGTGACGGGAAGGCCCCAAGACTTCGTCGCCATTTCCTTGTACCGCCGCAGCGTGACTGGGGAGTTCCGGACGATCCGGCCGACCAGTTCGTCCACAGCCGCCTCGAACTCTTCCTCTGGCACTACATGGTTGATGAGGCCCAGCTCCTGAGCCCGCTCCACGGGGATGACGTCGGCGGTGTAGAGCAGTTCGAAAGCCAGGCCCCGCGGTACCAACCGTGGCAGCAAGACGGACCCGAGGTTGGCGCCCATGCCGCGGCGTGCCTCGGTGAGGCCGAAGGTGGAGCCGGCGCGAGCAATTCTGATGTCGGAGGACAAGGCCAGTTCACAGCCACCTGCGATGGCATGACCGTTGATGGCGGCGATCACCGGCTTATAGGTTTCCAGCATGACCTCGAACAGGTTCCGCATCAGCCCAGTCATCGGCACAGGAATCTGGCGCCCGGACTTGGCAGTGTCGTCCATTTCCTTGAGGTCACCACCGGCACAGAAAGCCTTGTCACCGGCACCGGTCAGGACAACACACCAGACGTCCGGATCCGCTCCGGCCTCCACAAAGGCCTCGATCAACGCCGCCGTCGTCCTCGTGTCCATCGCATTGCGGCGTTCCGGGCGGTTGATCGTGATGCGTGCGACGTTGCCGTCGACGTTGTAAAGGACTCGTCCTTCACCCAGTTCGGTCGTCATACCTGCTGCTCTTTCCCGCTGTAGGCCACCGAGGCACCGCGCATGTCTTCACCGATGACACCCGCGCTGACGAGTTCATCGATCCTGTCTGCGTCCATGCCAAGACCTTCCAACACGGATCTGCTGTCCGCGCCCAGCGCTGGCGGTGCCGTGGGTCGGTGCATCGGATACGTTCCGTCGAAAGTCATGGGTAGGTTCATCACAGCGAAATCCTCGACCTCCGGGTGGTCCATCGGGACGAGTTGCGCCAGGGAGCTGACTTGCTCATCGTTCAGCACTTGTAAAACGTCATTCACGGGCGAATGCGGCACTCCGGCTGCCCGCAACCGGGTTTCAAGGTCCGCGACCGTGAACTGCCGGGTCACGGCTGACAATAGTTCGTTGACCTCGTTCCGTGCCTGCACGCGGTCAGCATTGTCGGTATAGGCGCGGATCTCTGCATCCTCGGGAACCCCGAGGGCGCTCAAAAGACGCTCCCAGGTGTCGTTATTGCCGGCCGACATGAAGATGTGACCGTCTCCGCTCGCAGGGAAGGCACCGTAGGGAACCACTCCGCCGAAGCCTGACCCCAGCCGACGCTGCGTTGGATTGCCAGCCTTGGCCGCGAGCAGCTGTGGAGACATCCACATCAGGGCGGTCTGCAGCAGGGAGAGCTCGATGTGGCTTCCCTCGCCGCTCGTGTCCCGGCGCCGCAGCGCCTCCAAGACTGACAGCGCGGTCCACATGCCGGTTCCCATGTCCAGAACGGACACGGGAACGCGGGCGGGGGCACCGCCGTCGTCGCCGGTCACCGAAACAATGCCCCCATAAGCTTGGACAAGGGGATCGTACGCGGGCCGGTCCGCCATGGGGCCTGTCCCACCAAAGCCGGTCATCTCGCAGTAGATGAGCCCCGGATTTGCCTGCCGGAGGGTTTCTGCGGTGAACCCCGCCTTGGCCATGGCTCCGGGACGCAAATTCTGCACCAGGACGTCGGCCCGGCGAATCAGGTCCCAGAGAAGTTCAGCCCCCTCGGGCTTCTTGTAGTTGAGGACTACTGACTGCTTGCCACGGTTCAGGGACAGGAATGTGACGGACAGGCCGTCCCACGTTGGCGGCGCCCAAGAGCGGCTGTCATCGCCTGTCCCATGCCGTTCGACCTTGATCACCGTCGCACCCAGGTCGGCCATGATCTGCGTGGCGAAGGGAGCCGCCACGCTGGTGCCAATCTCGATCACGGTCACGCCTCGCAGCGATCCCTTGCCGTCGGCCAACTGCTCAGTTGCTTCCACGGTGTCCTGCTCCTTCCATGATGGTCTGTTCGTAGTCGTCTCGTTGTGCGGAGGTGATGGGCTGCGTCCATGGAGACGGGGCGCCCGCATACACTCCGGGGCCCAGCCGGAAATGCTGGGCCTCCTCGAAGGTCTCGATGAACGGCATGTCCATCGGGTAGACGTCCGCCCCCTCCGGCCGCGGTCCGGCCTTGGAGACACGGCCCCAGAGGTCGTGGCCGACCATGTCAGTTGCCAGCGCCGCGGCTTCGATCAGCGTGGGCAGGTCAATTCCGGTTTGGATTCCTTCGGATTCCAGCAGGTGCACGAAATCTTCGGTGGGGATCATCCCCGTCAGCCGGCCGTTTCCGCAATAGGGGCAACCGCCCATGCCGCCCAGGGCGGTGTCCACAACCAAGTGGTCGTCCCGGTCCAGCTCGTACATCGCCTCGTAGGCCGACAGCATGGCCATGCCGCGGGCGTCATGCAAGTGCAAATGGAACCGGTGAACCTGCGGCCAGGTCTCCTTGATGAGGGCGATCTGTTCACGGACAGCCTTCGGCGTGTTCCAGCTCATCGGGTCGCCGAGCTGGACCCGGGTGACGGCGATCCCGGCCGCTTCCCATGCCGCGATCTGGGTTCGCAGGGCCTCCATGCGCTGGTCCTGGGTGAAGGGACCTACCCAGTTTGAACCCCATGCCGCGTTGACGCATACCTCGGCCTCCGTGACACCGGACGCCTTCGCGTCGGCCACTACACCGGTGAGAGAATGTCGCTCCTGGCCCGTGGTCCTCGCGGTATTGCGCTGGACAAAAACGTCGCAGAGATGGAGACGGGATACCCCGACGGCGGGGTCGCCAACTGTGAATTTGTGCGAGTACTGCGCGATGCGCTCCCGCCCCTTGGCGTTGAGCGCCAGGGCAGTGTAATTGACCCCGGGGGTTGGTTCGAAGCGTTCGGCCAGCTCATCGATCTGGGCCATTTGAGGCACCCATTTGGGGCTCACGAAGGACCCGACGACGATGTTCTTCAGGCCGGAACGAGACAGAATGTGGAGCAAATCGAGTTTGCGATCCACGGGAATGTCCGCGCTTTCGATTTGCATTCCTTCCCGCAGGGCTTCCTCCACGAGCGAGACCGCGGGAAGTAGCTTCATCTCGGGCATCACCGGTTTCCTCCCGTCCATCCTTGGACGAGTTCCATGACGTCGGCATCGGCGGCCAGCCCATCGACGGCCGCCGAGAGCTGGCTTGCGAGGTCCGGGCCCAGCCCGGCGTAGTCGAAGCACGACGCCACCTTGGCCTTGAGCTCGGCCGCGGGCAGCGGGTTGCTGCTGTCGCCCTTGGCCGTAAGGACGGTGGCCTCCAGACGGGAGCCGCGGGCCATGCTGATCGAAACCCGGGCGTATTCGCGTCCGCCGCCCTCCTCGCGCAGCGTCACCTTCCGGGCCAGTTCCCGCGCAAGGCTATTGGCTTCGAAACCCGCCTGCGTGAAATCGGCTAGTTCAACCTTGTCGTCCAGGAGCGCCAGGGCAACGCAGTGCTCGAGGCTGAACTTGGCCTCGTTCCCCGTGTCGGGGGCATCCAGAATGAGGGGCGCGGTGCCGTTCTCGTGCACGACGACGTCGATCGCCTCGATCTCGGAGATCTCGAATTCTCCCTGGAGGTCCAGCCTGATGTCGAGGATGGCGTCGATCGCACGGTGCGTGCCATAGCAGGACGGGAAGCGCTTGAGCCCCCAGTCGAAGGCCCAATCGTTCAGCCAGAACTCGAAACGATCCTCGACATCTTCCGAGAAGTCGGCCATGGCCTGACCGCTGGTGTCGCCAAACCGGGCGAAATAGCCCGACGGTGCCTCAAGTTCGTGGATTGACGCCGTGATTCCTGCCTTGGCCCAACGCACTGCCAGCAGGGCGTCCTGCGCCGCTAGCCCTGCGTGCATCGGTTTGGTCATGGTTCCGAAGTTGGCACGGGATCCTGACGCCAGGCTGGAGGCCATGGCGAAGGCCGTCTGGGTGGTCTGCAGGTCCAGCCCCTCCATCCTTGCGAGGGCGGCGACGGCGGCCAGCCGGCCGACCGTCGACGTTGAGTGCCATCCCCGGCCGTAGTGGACATGGCTGGGCAACGCCTGCGCGATGGCGCGGAACATCGCTTGGCCGATGTTGAAGGCCTCGACGTAGCGGTTGAACGGCAAAGGCCTGCTCCCGGCCGCGGCCAACAAGGTGGGCACCAGTATGGCGCTGGGGTGCAACGGCATCGTCGGGGAGACGTCGTCGAAGTCCAGAAAGTGGGCCGCCGAACCGTTGAGGAATGCCGCGGTCGGCTGTCCCCAAGACCCGTTACTCACCCAGAGGGCCCCTGGTTCGAGGCCCTCGGGAATGGTCACCGACCGCAGTCTCTTGATCCCGTCTTCCTGCGAGGCTGCTACCGCCACCGAAAGCGTGTCTACCAGGGCGTCGCGCACGGTCCCCTCATTGAGGAACTGCGGAACGTCGATGTTGAGGACGGAGTCGGCCAGCCGCTCGGTCAGGCCGATCCTTTGCACAGTCGTAGTCATCGTCAGAAGGACTTGGGCAGGCCAAGAGTGCCGTGGGCAATCCCGGCCAGGACCACGTTGTTACTGATCGGGGCAATGGACGGAAGCCGGGCCTCGCGGAAGTGGCGCTCGATGCCGTATTCCTCCGCGACGGCATACCCGCCGAACGTGTCAAAGGCAGCGTTGGCGGCCTTCCAGAGAGCCTGACTGGCGAGCAGCTTTGCGCCGTTGACCTCGAAGCGCGGGTTGTCACCGGCCTCATACATTGCAGCGGCGCGCCAGCGGATGAGTGAGGCGGCCTCCAAATCGGAGTAGGCCTGGGCGATGGGAAACTGGATGCCCTGGTTCTGGCCGATCGGACGTCCGAACACCACGCGCTCCTTCGCGTAGGTCACCGCGCGGTCGATGAGATACATTCCGGCACCGATGTACTCCGACGTGGCGAGGATGCGTTCGGCATTCATCCCGGAGAGGATGACCTTGAAGCCCTTGCCCTCCTCGCCGATTCGGTTGGCGACCGGGACCTCGAGGTCCGTGATCGTCAGCTCGTTGGTTTCGTGGTTGACCATCGTGCGGATCTGGTTGGCGACAATCTGCCCCTTCTCCTGCGCCTCCTTAAGGTCGACGAGGAGGACGGTGAAGCCGTCGGTGGCCTTAGCTGAATCCTCCAGCTTCGAGGTCCTGGTCAGCAGCAGGAGCAGGTCAGAATGCTGGATACGGGAAATGAAGATCTTGTTGCCGTTGACAATGTACTTGTCGCCTTCCCGGCGGGCAAAGGTGCGGATGCGGGTGGTGTCGGAGCCGGCGTCGGGCTCCGTCACGCCGAAAGACTGCAGTCGCAGTTCGCCGGCGGCGATTTTCGGGAGGAACTCGTTCTTCTGTTCCTCGCTGCCGTGGCGCAGCACACTGCCCATCGTGTACATGCCTGCGCGGACTGCCCCGGCGTGGCATCCGTTGCGTTCGAGTTGTTCAAGGACCACGGCTGCATCGGAGATGCTGGCGTTGCCCCCGCCGTACTGTTCGGGGATCAGCATCCCCATCCAGCCCTCGGCGTAGAGCGCGTCGACCATTTCATCCGGGTAGGAGCGCTCACGGTCGCTCTTCAGCCAGTACTCGTTGTCGAAGGGCTTGCACAAGTCGTCGATCGCCTCGCGGACCGACAGCTGTTCCTCGGTCAATCCGTAAGCAGATGATGCAATCGTGTATGTCATCGTGACACCTCTCTTTGGCTTTTGCTCTAGTCAAGGGCCCTTGGTCGGCGGGCGGTAGCGCTTGTCGCGCCCAGCGGAATTCAGATCCGGACACTGCACCCGGCGGCGCACAGGCAAAAATGCTCTCCTGCCGGGCCGCGATATTTGAAGGACTCGGCGTTGGAGCAGCGCCCACTTCACCCAGCAGGCCGGGCACGAGGCGCGACCTGTTGGGGGAAGCGGACCCTGAAATTTCCGTCGAGGGGTCAGGAAACTTTGTTGCGCTCGACGGAGACCTCGAGCCCTTCGCTGTTGATGTGGATGTCGTCGAGCATGAGATCCGAAAGCCCCCATTCGGCAAAGACCGACTCATATACGCCCTCTTCCTGCAGTTCCTTGAGGGTGTCCTGCAGCAGTTCAGCTTTGTCCTGTTCACCGGCCACCACGCCGAAGGCGATAGCAGCTCCGAATTCGGGACGCCCGAGCATCTTGAATTTGGCGGGCTCCTTCTCTGCGAAGTACAACACCGAAGAGATGCTGTCGTACGTGGCGTCGATCCGACCGGCCTCAAGTGGCACGGACATGAGCGTGTTGGAGAAACCAATGGATTCCGTGCCGGGTTTTCCAGCCGCGGCGCAGTCAGCAATGACCTCTTCAATTTGCCGTTCCTGGTTGGTGCCCTTTGCAACGCCGACGGATTGTCCGCATACGTCCGAGACTTCCTCAATCCCGGAGTCTGCGGTTACCAGCCAACCCAAGCCGGCGACGGTGTAATCAACCATGGTTAAGACAGCATGTCTCTCGGGGAAATCTCCTGTGGCAGTGGTGAAGGCGTACTTGCCGGACTGTACGCCCGGTACCTGGGCGTCGAAGGGCGCGACCTCCATGTTGATGTCTACGCCGAGCTTGGTGGAGATGGCCTTGAGCAGGTCCGGTTGCAGGCCCACTGGCTTGCCCTGATCATCAACGAACGCGTTCGGGCGCAGGACCTGGATGGGAACGGTGATGCCACCCTTCCATTCGTCCGGGACACGGTCGGCCAGCTCCTGATTAAGTTCGACGGTGTGGCCGTACAGATCCTGCGACGCGGCCACCGAGGCCTCACCGTCGCCGCAGGCGGTGATACCGCCGGCGAGGAATGCAAGGCCGGCGCCCGTGCCGAGGAATCGTTTGATAACAGGTGAAATCGTCATGAAGTTTCCTTGTCGAAGGTGGGAGTACTGCGTGGCGGATGGCGGCGGGCCGGTCCGTGCCCGGCCCGCACGGGGTCAGAAACCGCGGCCGAACCGCTTCTCGAGCCGAGACTGGCCGATCATGGCGAGGATCGTAAGCAGCAGATACCACATACAGGCGACGGTCAGCAGGGGCAGCGTCTCGTAGGTGCGGCCGTAAATGTTTTGGACCACGGTGAGCAGTTCGGTGTAGCCGATCACCGAGACGAGCGAGGTGTTCTTGAACAGGGTGATCAGTTCGGTGGCGAACGCGGGGATGGTGACACGGATGGCCTGCGGAAGGATGATTCGGCCAAAGGCTTGTCCCCGAGGGATGGACAGAGCGCGAGCTGCTTCCAATTGCCCCTTGGACACCGACATGATGCCGCCACGGATGATCTCTGCGGTGTGGCCGGCTACGATCATCGCCAGGCCAAGCATGGCAGCACCGAACTGGCTGAGGATCGTGTTCGTGGGAACCGAGACGAACGGGTCCAGTAGCGGCAGTCCGATGCTGATGGTGGGAAACAGTGCCGAAAGGAAATACAGGACCAGGATCAAGACCAAAGCCGGGATGGAACGGATGAATCCTATGTAGGAGAGTGCCATGACCCGCAGGGCATTGGACTTCGACATGTTCATTAGCCCGATCACGAGGCCAGCGACCAAGCCGGCGGCACCGGCTGCGAAGGTCAACATGATCGTGCGGCCCAAGCCACCGAGGACCTGAGGGTCGAAGACGTAGGTGAAGACAACGTCCCATTTCCATCGAGGGTTGGTGAGGACGTTTGCTACCGCCGAAACGGCAATCAGGGCCAGGACGACCCACGCGATGTTGTTAACCCAGTTGGTGGGCTTGATGGCCTGGGAGACGTTGTAGTTGGGCGTTTTCGGCGCCTCGACCGCCTCCGGAATCTTGGTGTTCAGGTTGCTCATCTGTGCTCCTAGTGCTCCACGTGCGCGAGGAAGTTGCGCAGCCGGCCGCTCTGTGGGCGGTCGATCAGATCGTTGGGTGGTCCAATTTCGACGATATGGCCGCCCTCCATGAAGGCGATCCGGTCGCAGACGTTGCGCGCGAACTCCATCTCGTGCGTCACCACGACCATGGTCATGCCGGTCTCTGCAAGGTCCTGCATGACTTCGAGGACCTCGCCTACGAGTTCCGGGTCGAGCGCCGAGGTGGGTTCGTCGAAGAGCATGACCTTGGGGTTCATGGCCAGTGCGCGGGCGATGGCCACGCGCTGCTGCTGGCCACCGGAGAGCTGCTGAGGATAGGCGCTCTTGAAGTCCGCCAGCCCGATCCTGTCCAAGAGAGCCATGGCGCGGTCCTTGATTTCTGCCTTGGTCTGAATCTTTGCGAGCTTGGGGGACAACGTGATGTTCTCGTACACAGATAGATGGGGGAAGAGATTGAACTGCTGGAACACCATGCCGGTGGGCAGGCGCTGCTTGGCGACATCTTTCTCTCGAAGCTGGTACAGCTTGCTGTCACGTTCCGTGAAGCCGAGCCGCGTGCCGAACAAGTGAATGGCTCCACCGCTGATGGTTTCGAGTTGGTTCATGCATCGAAGCAGGGTGGACTTGCCCGAGCCGGATGGCCCAATGAGAGCCAGCACTTCGCCTTCTCGGACCTCGAGATTGATGTCCTTGAGAACTTCCTTGTCCCCGAACGATTTGGCCAGGTGGCGGACGGAGATGGCCGCCTTCAGGTCAGGGAGCTGTTGCGTTTGGCCTGCCATGTGAATCCCTTCAGTTTGCGCCCAAAGCGGTGCTTTGGAGCTCGACGGCGATTGCTTTCGTGTGCGTGTAGTGCAGGAGGGCCTCAAAGCCCTTTTCCCGCCCGTAGCCGCTCATCTTGTGGCCGCCGAAGGGGAGGTCGATGGTCGGTCCCAGATAGGTGTTGATGTACACCTGGCCCGATTCGATCTCCCGCGCCACCTGGTGCGCGCGGTCGAGATCACGCGTCCAGACAGCCCCCGCCAGCCCGTAGTCCGAGTCATTTGCTATGGAAATCGCCTCGTTCTCGTCCAGGAAGGGGATGACGACGCCGACAGGCCCGAAAACCTCCTCACGAGCGATGGGCATGGAGTTGTCCACCCCGGTGAAGACCGTTGGGGAGATGAACAGGCCGCCAGAACCTGCAGCGGGGAGTGGAGTCTCGCGCTTCTCGGCGCCGTGTGCGACGGCCGAATCTAGAATCTCGCGTACCTTGTGGAACTGGGCCCGAGTGGTCAGGGGACCCATGTCCTGCTCGACGGCGAACTTCTCGACGGCGGCCATCAGCAGTGGGACGAACTCGTCGTGAACCGACTTTTGCACGAGGATCCGTGTGCCGGCGCTGCAGGCCTGCCCGGAGTTCCCCAGGAAGCCTCGCGCCGAGACAGCGGCAGCCTTCTCCAGGTCTGCATCTTCAAAAATGATGTTGGCGGACTTGCCGCCGAGCTCCAGGCTGAGCGGCAGTACCCGCTGGGCCGCGAGGGCACCGATCGCCTGGCCAGTGCGGACCGAGCCGGTGAAGGCAACCTTGGACACCTTGCGATGCGTCACGATCGCTTCGCCGACGCTAGGACCGGACCCGTTGACGATGTTGACGAGACCATCCGGCAGCCCTGCCTGTTGGGCTAGGACACCCAGCTGAAAGGTGGTCGTCGGGGTGAACTCAGAGGGCTTGATGACCACCGCGTTGCCTGCCGCCAGGGCGGGTCCGGCCGCCCGCGTCGCCTGGTTGAGTGGGGCATTCCACGGCGTGATAACGCCTACTACTCCATAAGCCTCGCGGCGGGTGTAGGAATGGTAGCCATCACCCATGTCGATCGTCTCGCCCATCAAGGCCGGGGCCATCCCGCCGTAGTAGGAGAAGTACTGGGCGGCTGCCCGGATCTCATTCAACGCTCCGCCGGCGGGCTTGCCGGTTTCCTCGGCTTCCCAGCCCGCCAGTTCCTCGACGTTGTCCAAGATGAGCCGGGCAAGATGGTTTAGCTTTTCGGACCGCACGAGGGCTGACATCCGTGACCAGACCTTCTGTGCGGCAGCTGCACTTTCAACGGCAGATGCAACGTGCGCGGCAGTACCCGGGACAGCGAGGCCGATGACGGTATTGGTCCGCGGGTTGATAATCTCGAGCGTCTCGGTGCCCTCGTTCACCACGATGGCGCCGTTGATCCAGTGCGGGACCTCGCGGATGCCCTCGGGGGCAAACTGGTGAAGGCTCACGAAATGCTCCGCCCGCCGTCGACGTCGAGGCAGACCCCGGTCTGGAAGTCGGCCATGCCGGACGCCAGGTAAACAATGGCATTGGCGATGTCCTGGGTCTGTGCGGTGCGGCCCATCGGGATGCCCGCCACCATGCTCGCTCGCGCTTCGTCGGTGAGCTTGTCTTGTCCGGTGGCATTTTTGACGAATCCGGTCTCTGAGATCACCGGGCTTACGGAGTTCACGCGAATCTGCGGGGCGAGTTCCACAGCCAAAGCGCGGGTGAGGGCCTCAACGCCGGCTTTGATCGAGCAGTACACGGCATGGCCGGGGCGAGGTCGTTTGGCGGAGATCGAGGCTACGTTGACGATGTTTCCGATCTCGGAAGCCCGTAGATGTGGCAGGGCGGCCTGCGAGGCGAGGACGGCGGAGCGATAGTTGATCTGGAACAACCAGTCCATGTCCTGGACCGAGGTCTCCTCGATCGGGCCGCTGCGGTTGGGGGCACCGGCGTTGTTGACCAACACGTCCAGGGAGCCATAGGCATCGACGGCGGCCTGGATGCCGGTATTGATGGACTCCGGATCGGTCACGTCCATCATGATGGCGGTGGCCGAGGGTATACCTGCGGCGACCTCCTTGGCCTTCTCGAGATTCAGGTCGGCGACCACCACGTTCGCGCCGCGCTCGCCGAACGCGCGGCAAGTCTGGGAACCGAAACCGCCGGCTCCTCCGGTCACCAGCACGGTCCTGTCATCGAATCTGAGATCGGACATTGGATCAGTCTCCTTGCGTTATTTCTGAGGGTGCGGCAACGCGTTCGCCGCACCCTCAGGGCGGGCCACGTCATCAGCTGAAATGTCAGTGACCAGCATCACTCTTCATTTCGGGCGGATCCTTCAGCTCTATCACCAAACGGAATACAAGCTTTATCGGCTGCTAAACCCGAGGAAATGTAGGGGAAATTCCATCCAGCGAGTTATCGGTTGCCCTGCCCCGCACTGATTCCTAAGTTCAGTACTCGAGTGCCACCAACGGACGCCGGAGAGGAATGCATCGTGAAGATTGTCGTTTTGGCCAAGCAGGTGCCGGATACCTGGTCGGACCGGAAGCTAGACCTCGAGACGGGCATGTTGGACCGTGCGGTGTCGGATCCGGTAGCGGACGAGATCAATGAACGGGCCTTGGAAAACGCCCTGAGGTACAAGGACACACACACGGAAACTGAGATCGTCGTATTGTCGATGGGCTTGGAGGACACCACTAAAATGCTGCGAAAGTTGCTGTCAATGGGTGCTGACTCGGCCGTGCTGGTTACCGACCCTGCGCTGGCCGGCTCTGACATGGTCCAGACCGCCCGCGTTCTGGCTGCAGCAACGCGGCAGATCGGTGCTGACCTGTTGTTCGCCGGTAATGAGGCCACCGACGGCCGGGGCGGGATGGTCCCGGCAATGGTTGCCGAAATCCTGGGTTGGCCCTTGTTGCCCGGCTTGGACGAAGTCAGGATCGCCTCTGAGGGGGTCTCGGGTACCGCCCAAGTCGACGGCGGCACCCTCTCCCTGAGCTCTGGACTGCCGGCCGCGGTGTCGGTGACCGAGAAGACAGCCGACGCGCGGTTCCCGAACTTCAAGGGAATCATGCAAGCCAAGAAGAAGCCCCTGCAGACCTGGTCGCTGGGCGATCTGGGCATACAGGCCGGGCCGGAGGTTGCTTCCGTTCGCTCGGTCATGGTGTCCGTGCAGGCAAGGCCGGCGAAGCAAGCGGGTCCGAAGATCACCGACGACGGCACGGCAGCTGCGCAGTTGGCTGACTTCCTGGTCACCAACCGGTTGCTCTGAGCCACCCGCTGCAGCCCACTGGACATCCACAGATTTGAAAGAAGTTAACCATGGGAAACATCGGAAACGTTCTAGTACTCATTGAGACCACCGACGACGGTTCGCCGAAGTCCACTGCGGCTGGCCTGCTCGGAGCGGCTGCGGCTATCGGCTCCCCGGTTGCCGTAGTGGTCTCCGCCCCAAGGCAGGGACACTCCCTGGCCGCCGAACTGGGTGAGTTAGGAGCCGCTCAGACATATCTGGCCGAGTCCGTCACCTCCAGCACCGAGCTGGGGACTGCCCAAGTCGGTGCGCTGGCCGACGCGATCGGCGTGTATGGTGCGGGGGTCATTCTGGTAGCAGCGACAAACGATTCCAAGGCCGTGGCTGGCCGCCTGGCGATTGTGGCAGGCGGGTCGGTCTCCGCTGACGCCGTCGGAATCCGCTATGACGCGGAGGGTCGGGAGATCATCGTGACGCACTCCGTGTTCGGCGGCGATTTCACTACCGAATCCACTGTCGAGGGCGGGCTGATGATTGTGACTGTCCGCCCCGGCTCCATTGACCTCCGGGCCGAGCCTGTGGCCAATCCTCAACTGAAGACGGCTCCCGTGTCCACCGCTGCCGCACCCGGCGCGCGGATTAACGCTGCCGCAGAGATCCCCGCTGAGACCGGCCGCCCGGCGTTGCGCGGGGCTAAGACTGTAGTCTCCGGTGGCCGAGGCGTCGGTTCCAAGGAGAACTTTGTGCTAGTCGAGCAACTTGCTGACGCCCTGGGTGCAGCAGTGGGCGCCTCGCGTGCAGCGGTCGATGCCGGCTACGTGCCTCAGTCCCAACAGGTCGGCCAGACCGGAGTTTCCGTGACTCCGCAGCTATACGTGGCCCTTGGTATCTCCGGAGCCATTCAACACCGAGCCGGTATGCAGACTTCCAAGACTATCGTCGCGATCAACAAGGATGAAGACGCCCCCATCTTCGACGTCGCGGACTTCGGCATCGTCGGCGATGTCTTCTCTGTGGTCCCGAAGCTGATCGAAGAGATGGCCGCCCGCCGGAACTGAAGGCCGGATGCTGACGGCGTTCAACCCTCCCGATCAAAGTATTGACCTTGAGGAAAAGGATTCAGATTCACCATGACCAGCGAGAACCCCCCGGGCGATTCCGGTGATGGCCAGCCAAGCCCAGCACCTATCCGCCGTCGCATGGCGGGATACCAGCAGTTGACTGTCCGGGAGGGCACCGTAAGCGATGCGGGTTCAGTGGGCGTCAGTCCGTCGGTCGCCGAGACGGTCTCAGTTCTAGCTTCAGCTCGGGGCTCAACCGAAGCCGCCAGGACGAGCGCGCTATCGGTTCAGAACCCGGAGACAGACCAGGGGCACGACGCCCGCGCGGACGCCTCCATTGCAGGGGACACATCGTCGGCGCCTGAGCCAGTGCGTCCGGCCCGTAAGAGACGGATGGGGGGCTCGCCGGCCCCCATGTTTAGCCCCCAAGTCGAGCCCGAGGCAGACAATGCCGGTGCGGAGGACGTCGCATCCGTGACAGATGCTCCCTCGACGCCAGCGTTACGACAGCGTATGGGCCGGGCGCACTCCTCAGCGTTGGATAGTTCGCCGGCAGCCTCGCCAACAGTCACCCGGATGAAATCTCCGGCTTACTCCCAGCCGGCATCTGGAGGCGGAACACCGTCGACTGGCGTGACTTCCTCCGCGCTGTGGGTGAAGACGGAGGAAACCCAGAGCTTCACAAGGGATCGATCGGACGCGAAGAAGCCCACCCGGGCGAAGCCGGCGGTCATCATCGCCGGTCTGGTCATCCTCGCCATCGTCCTCGTTCTTGGCGCTCGCTGGCTGCGGACTCTGGAACCTGTCCAGGAATTCATTGCGGCCTACAGCGGCCATTCGTCGCAACCTGATTCGGCACCAGCCGGGATTCCAGTATGGCTGGGCTGGCAGCACTTCTTAAACATGTTCTTCATTGCACTTATCATCCGCACCGGACTCCAAGTTCGCACCGAACGCAAGCCCCCTGGCTACTGGACTGCGAAGAAGAACTCCTTCTTCTCCCCCAAGGGGAACACCCCGAAGAAGGTGTCGCTGTCCCAGTGGTTGCATCAAAGCCTGGATGTACTCTGGGTGGTCAATGGCCTGGTCTTTGTTGTGCTGTTGATTGCCACCGGCCAGTGGATGCGAATCGTGCCGACCAGCTGGGACATCTTCCCGAACATGCTGTCCACCGGCCTTCAGTACGCCTCGCTGGATTGGCCAACCGAAAACGGTTGGGCGCATTACAACGCGCTGCAGGTCATGACCTACTTCATCACGGTGTTCATAGCGGCTCCGCTGGCCATTTTTTCGGGCGTCCGAATGTCCACTTGGTGGCCCGAGAAGTCAGCGCGGCTCAACAAGGCCTATCCCGTCGAGTGGGCCCGTGCCGTACATTTCCCCGTGATGCTCTACTTCGTGCTGTTCACGATCGTGCACGTTTTCTTGGTATTCTTCACCGGCGCTCTGCGCAACCTCAATCACATGTACACCTCTCGGGACGTCGTCGACTGGTGGGGGCTGGTCATCTTCCTAACCTCTCTGGTGGTCATCGCTGCCGCCTGGTTCCTGAGCAAACCGCTGTTTACAACACCCATCGCCGGCCGGATGGGCAAGGTTTCCAAAAACTAGCCCGCGGCTGGCGCGTGCACACGTCGAAGACCGACAAGTCAACAGGAGGAAGAGTGCCTAGGAGCCATCCCAATGTCCTATTCATCTTGGCGGACGACCTGGGGCAGGGGGATGTGTCCTGCTTCAATCCGAACGCCGGCTGGACAACCCAACATCTGGACCGCCTCGCAGCGGAGGGAATGCAGTTCACTGATTCCCACGCCACGAGTTCTCTTTGCACCCCGTCGCGATACAGCGCCCTAACAGGACGCTACAACTGGAGGTCGCGACTCAAACGCTCCGTTCTTCCCGGGGATTCGGGAGCGCTCATCGAGAAGGACCGGCTCACCCTGCCGCTCTTCCTGCGCACTCAGGGATACCGCACCGCCGTCGTTGGAAAGTGGCACCTTGGCTTGGACTGGCAGCTGAAGTCCGGAGGCAACGACTATGAGGGTTACGAGTTTGACCCAGAAGACTATCCGGAGCCACCACACCGCATGGGACGGAACGGCAACTTCGACCCGGAATTCCTGTATCGCCCCGAAGGCCTTGATATTGACTACGCACAGCCTGTCACCTTTGGGCCACGCGAGGTCGGGTTCGACTACTCCTTTATCACTGCGGCCAGCCTCGACCAGCCTCCGTATGTGTACATCGAGAACGGCCGGGCGCTCGGGGTGCCATCAAGCATAGGGGGAGATCACTTACAGCTCAATCGACGTACCGCCGACCACCAGCAGGCAATTCAAAAGGGACCCATGGTGGATGGCTACGATGTTCGACAAGTAGCGCCCGACTTCCAAGCTAAAGCTTTGGAGGTGTTGGACGGACTCCTCACCGGGGAGGATCCTTGGTTCCTTTACATACCCAGCCATCTGGTGCACGGACCCATCGTTCCCAATGAGCCTTGGCAGGGCCGAAGCGGTGCTGGCCCCTACGGTGACTTTGTTCTGCAGTTCGACGACTACGTGGGCCAGTTGGTTCAACGCATTGACGAAGCCGGAGCTCGAGAGGACACGATCGTCATCGTCACATCTGATAATGGCGCTTCCGGTGTCGCTAATCTGCCGGAACTGATGGCCAGTGGCCATGATTCCTCGAACGGGTGGAGGGGGAAGAAGTCTGACATTTGGGAAGGTGGCCATCGTGAGCCCTTTATCGTGCGGTGGCCAAGAACCATCGAAGAGGGTTCCGTCAGTCCGCACACCGTTTCCCATTCGGACTTGTTCGCAACCCTGGCCGAGGTACTCGGCGAGCCGGTCCCCGACACCGCAGCCGAAGACTCCGTAAGCAACCTCCCACTGTGGACGGGAGCGCGTGCTCCGGTGCGCACGGACGTCGTTTCCCACTCGGGCGGTGGCGGGTTCGCCATCCGTAGGGGCGAGTGGAAACTGGAGTTCGTGACGACGGGGGACGGGATGGACCAAAGGTTTGAGGAATCACAGGGCAGGGAGCCCACCGAGTACCGGGCCGCACAGCTTTACCACCTCGGCGAAGATCCGAAGGAAACACGCAACCTCATCAGCGATCATCCGAAAATCGTCCGCGAGCTATCGGACCTCCTGGCCAGCCATATCCGACGAGGACGTTCAACGCCCGGAGCAGAACAACGGAACCAATCAAACGCGCCAAGTGGCCGGTGGCGACAGATCGGTTGGATGGATGATGCCGAAAACGTCATAGACCAGTGCATCTAGAGCCCGAAGGAAGTTGTGGCCAAGTGGCGGATTCATGCCGATCCAGCACCTCTAATCTTAAACTGACCGACCTCGTCACCGTGCCGGCAGGAACCTTCCGCATGGGCTCAGACAGCGGCTATCCAGAGGAAGCGCCTTCGCATCGACGAACTATCTCGTCTTTTCAGTTGGAGCGCCATCCCGTCACGAACACCCAGTTCGCACGTTTCGTTGAAGCAACCAATTACGTGACCGAAGCCGAGATGGCGCCTAAGCCTGCGAATTTTTCGGGCGTTGACCCACGGCTCCTCGTCCCGGGCGCTCTCGTCTTCACCCCGACCGCGGGCCCAGTGCCGCTAGACGATTGGCAGCACTGGTGGAGATTCGTTCCGGGCGCCTGCTGGCATCGCCCGGAAGGCCCTGGGAGCTCGATAGCGGACCGCATGGATCATCCCGTTGTGCAGATTTCCTTCCAAGATGCAGTTGCTTACGCACGGTGGGCGGGGCGGCGGCTGCCCACGGAGGCGGAGCTGGAGTACGCCATGCGCGCTGACCATGCCGCGACCACCTACGCTTGGGGCGAGATGGAGCGCCCTGACGGTCGGCTGATGGCCAATACTTGGCAGGGAGCTTTTCCTTACCACAACACCGGCGCCGACGGATGGGTTGGAACGTCACCTGTAGGAATGTTCCCGGCAAACACGTTGGGCTTAGTCGACCTGATCGGCAACGTATGGGAATGGACCTCCACATACTTCGCAGCGGGCAAGGACCGAGAAGTGGCCGACCATCTGCCAGATGCCACTAAGGGTCTTGGAACTGCCGGCGATCAGCATGCCCGGATTGTAGAAAGGCCTCAGCCAAGTTGTTGTCTCGGTGACGAGGATAGACGCATCATGAGGCTGACAGCGCCGGGAGAGTCTTCGCCCCGTCGCGTGGTCAAGGGCGGATCGCATCTCTGCGCTGCCGAGTACTGCCATCGTTACCGGCCGGCGGCACGCCAGCCGCAAGCGGAGGACACCGCGTCTGCGCATATTGGCTTTCGCTGCGCCATCTGATCGTCAGCTCGCTGCAGAGGGGGCAGCTAACTCGTGCCGTCCGAGGTCGCGGCTCATATCCGGCGGGGGCGTTGGCGCCATGAGCCGCGACCTGTGTCTGTGCGCCTTACACCACCCGGGCGTCGATGAGTACCGGGCCTTCGGCCTGCAGGGCCTGCTTGTAGGCGGCCTCAAACTCCTCTCGCGTTGTGGTGCAGGAGGCGGGGACCCCGTATCCCTGGGCGAGGGCGACGAAATCGATTTCCCCCAGGGTTAGGCCCGGCACGTCGGGCACGCCCATGCGTTGGGCGAATCCGGCCAACGCGCCGTAGCCGGAGTTGTTAACGATCACAAATACCGTGCGCGTACCTCGCTGTGCTGCCGTGTACAGAGCAGTGATGCCGTAGTTCGCGGATCCGTCGCCTACGGTAGCCACAACGGTGGCCTCCGGAGTGGCCAGCGAGATTCCGACGGCGGCCGGGAGGCCGAATCCGAGGCCCCCGGACGCAGGGAAGTGGTACCTGCCCGGCCGGTCGATCGCGATCCGTTCAAGGTATTCCAGGTCGAGAGTGGTGGTCTCGTTGACGTACACGACACTGTCATCGACGTGCTGGTTCAGGATTTCCAGGATCTCCGTCCCCGTCATCCCGTCCGGGGAGGTCCTTGCCTCGGGCAGCTCTCGGTCGGGACGTCGGCGGCCGCGGTCCCGCACGCCGTCGGCCAGCGCGGTGATGGCGGCGGCAACATCGGCGATAACTGCCCGACCGAAGGGCGCGCGCGTGGCTTCGGACGGGTCCTGGGTTACGTGCCAGACCTGTGTGTCGGGATCGAGGTAGTCGCTGGGCTCCCACCGGTGGTACCTGAATACGGGGGCACCGAGCACCAGCACGGCGTCGTGCTCGGAAAGGTGCCGTCGCACGGAGTCGATGCCCGGGACCAGGACGCCGCCGAAGTTGGGGTGGGTGGTGGGGAAAGGCCCGCGTGGCGGCGACGGTGCAACATAGACGCTCGCGTTGGCATGCTCGGCCAGTTTGATCACCGCCTCAAAAACCCTAGGATCTTCGACCGCGGCCGCGTCGACCTGGGGTCCCAGCACCAGCGCCGGGTTTTGTGCGCCGTCCATGGCGGCGATGAGTTCACGGGTGATCTGCTCGGGCAACACGCCGGCCGTCATCACCGAGCGCTGCGTGAGCAGGGCATCGTCTGGAAGTGCCAATTCGTTCCAGTCATCCAGCGGGACTGAGACGTATACGGGGCCCTTGGGGTGGGCAGTAGCTTCGAAAACGGCTTGCGAAAGTGTGCGCGGCACATCGGTGGCCGAAAGCGGCTCGTGCGCGTATTTTGTTAGCGGATAGGTGAGCATTCCCGCATCCATGTTGGCGAGCATCGCCTGCTGCCCAACCGTTCGCCGCACCTGCTGGCCGGCCAGCAGTACCAGTGGGATATGAGCATACCGGGCGTTGGTCAACGCTCCCATTGCATTGCCAGTCCCGGACGCGGCATGCAGGTTGACCAGAACTGGCTTGCCTGTGGCGCGAGCGTAACCCTCGGCCATGCCGACGACGACCTGCTCGTGCAGCCCCAGCACGAAGTCGAAATCGTTTCCCAGACCGGCCAGGAAGGGCAGCTCGTTGGAACCCGGATTGCCGAAAATCGTGGTCATCCCGTGGGCGCGAAAGAGATCCGCGGAGGCCTCCAGGACAGTCCGGTTCTCTGCCATGACATGTCTCCAATCGATTGGGTGGTGCAGATGCAGGTGAGTCGCTTCGTCAACGTCGTTGGCGAAGAAAGGTGTTGATTTTCCTTGGTACTTTCCCCGGATCAGCGGCAGTGGTGCTGCTCTGACCCGAAAGCTGGAGGGGCTGGGTTCTCCGGTCACCCACAGATCCACAACCGCCTCCAGTGTCACGCAGGCTTAGAAGGGGTAGGGGGCGATGTCGGGCCGCATGGTCAGCCACTGGGTTTCGGTGAAGGCCTCGATGTTGGCCGCATACCCACCGAAGCGCGAGCCGGTGCCGGAGGCACCGACTCCACCGAAGGGGGCGTTGGACTCGTCCATGACAGTCTGCTCGTTGATGTGGACCTTGCCGGAGTGGACCATGTCGGCCAGCTTCATGGCATCGCCCACGTCGCCGAGGATGCTCACGGAGAGTCCGTACTCGGAGGCGTTGACGATTTCGGCGGCTTCCTCAATCGTGCTGAAGGAGAGGACCGGGGCCACCGGTCCGAAGATTTCCTGTGCCCAGGCCGGGTTGTCCGGGAGCAGTCCGGTCAGCACCGTTGGAGCGTAGAACAGGTTCTCGTAAGTGCCGCCCGCTTCGATGCTTGCCCCCGCCTCTTGGGCCTGGCGCACGATCCGGTCTATATTGTCGCGCTGGTTCTCGTCGATGATCGGGCCCAGGGCGACCTGCCCGGCCATCGGGTCCCCGACGGGCAGGTTCTCGGCCTTCTCACGGAGAGCAGCGACGTACTCGTCCTTTATGGACTCGTGGACCAAGTGACGTCCGGCGGTCATGCAGACCTGGCCTTGATGCAAGAATGAGCCGAACGCGCCAGCGCTTGCGGCCTTGGCCACGTCTGCCCCGGGCAGCACGACCAACGCATTGTTTCCGCCAAGCTCCAAATGGGCACGCTTGAGGTTGCGGCCGGCGGCCTCCCCCACTTTGCGGCCGGCGGCCGTAGAGCCGGTGAAGGAAACAATGCGTACCTCGGCCGCCTCAGTCAGCGCGGCTCCGGTTTCAGCACCGCCAGTTAGAAGCTGAAGCACTCCGGCGGGCAGCCCGGCTTCCTCGAAGGCACGCATGATCATCACGCCACCGGAGACCGGCGTGCGGGGGTCCGGCTTGAGGATCACCGCGTTGCCCAGGGCCAAGGCGGGGGCCACCGAGCGGATTGAGAGGATCAGCGGGAAATTGAAGGGGGAGATCACCGCGACCACACCGGCCGGAACCCGCCGGGCAAAGGACCAGTGCTCCGCATCCGAGGTCAATACATCACCAGCTGGGTGGTGTGGCAGTGCCGCGGCATCGAAGCACTCATTCGCCGCGACATGGGTCTCCAGCCCGGCCTTGGGTCCGATAGCCCCGGTCTCGCGCTGGATCCATTCACCTAGTTCGGCGGCATGGGACTCGAAAAAGTCCCCGGCCCGGCGCAGCACCGCGGCCCGCACCTCGGGCTTGGTCGCCGCCCATTCCTTCTGGGCTTGCGCGGCGCGGGCAGCGGCCTCATGGACGTCCTCGGCTGAGGCCATCCCGGCCCGACCCAACACGGCCCCGGTTGCCGGCTCCATGATGTCGATCGCCCCGGCCGAGCCTTCGGTCCAGCCTTCGGTGTAGATCTTGCCTTCCCACACGGACTGATTCATTAAACTCATGACGCTCCCTTGGTAGAGGTATTAAGGACCAGCTCTGCCGTCGGTCCTGTTTCGCACCGGACGCGACAGATGGCCGTATGCGATGGACGGGCGGCCGTCCTGCCACATCCTTACATGTGCCATAGGCCACAGCAGGTGACTCTCTCACTCCACGAAAAGTGGGTGAATCAGGTTTGCAAGTGTTCGAGCCCGAGCCCGGCCCCGCCCCGGCGGTTCGGTAACCCCGTCGGGTCACGCACCGGCGCCCGGCTCTGGGCAGCGGCGGATCGCGCACAAGGGCTGGAGGGCGGCAGGGCCTGCACATCGACCGGGCGGTCGCTAACTCACTACGGTGGAGCGCAGTAATCCGACGGCAGACGCTGGTATCGACCGGATATCTGGTCCGTCATCTTTGAGCCATATGATGGGTTCAGGTGAGTTTCGGCGGTGAAGGGAAAACGATGGGCGGGAAGGCGGGCGGCCTGGTCGATATCAGCATCGAACGCACGGTGGAGTGGGTCGACACGGATGCGTCCGGGCACCAGCACAATTCGGTCGTGATGCGCTGGGTTGAGGCGGCCGAGGCCGAACTGATCCGTCACTTGGATCTGCCCGATTACTTTCCGCAGGCTCCTCGCGTGCAGCAGGTCATCAACTACCGGGCCAAGCTCTGGTTCGGACAGCGCGTGTCCGTTAACCTGTCCGTGCAGGACATGGGGCGCACATCCATGACTTTTGGCTTTGAGGTACACGGGCACCCACACGAGAAGTCGGCCGGCGGGCTCGCTGCCGACGGGACATTCACCACCGTTTTCGTTCCTGCCGGCAGCGACAAGGCGCAACCCTGGCCCGAAAACATCAGGACTGCGATCTGCGGCACGAGCGTACTGAGCTAAGGGGGAACGAACCATGCAGATTCCCACGCCTCCGCTCCGGCACCAGCAGTTGATCCTGACCATCTTTGGTTTGTATGGGCGCCGAGGAGGGTCCGCGCTTCCGGTATCCGTCCTGATCGAGATGCTCGGCGACCTCGGTCACGACCCGCCGGGTGTGCGCTCGGCAGTGTCGAGGATGAAAGCCAAGGGCGTGCTCAACAGTGTGCGCAGCGGGGGAGCCGCCCGCTACGAATTGTCGCCGCGCTCTGTTGAGATGGTCCGCGAAGGCGATGAACGCATCTTCAATCCGCACCCGGACGACTCCGACGATCGCTGGGTGCTGGCGATCTTCTCCGTGCCCGAATCGATGCGCGAACGCCGGCACCAGTTGCGCGCCGAACTGGCCCGGCTCGGCTTCGGCTCGATGTCGGCAGGCGTGGGGATCGCGCCGGCCGCTGTCCGCGAGGGCGCCCGCAGGCGGCTCACGGAACGCGGACTGGCCGAGTACGTGGAATTCTTTACCGGAGATTACTCCGAGGAATCAAACATGCGCGACAAGGTCGCGCAATGGTGGGACCTGGAGGCACTCGCGGGCCAGATTGACGAGTTCATGGACTACTACGGCGGGGCGTTGGCCGCCTGGACCGCCCGCGTTGGTGAAGACCCCGCCGCCGCCTTGGCCGCCTCCGGTCCCGAGGCCAGGCGTGACGCTTTCCGCTACTACGTTCCGATGCTGACACTGTGGCGGCGGCTGCCGTACCGTGACCCGGGCCTGCCGTTGAAGTACTTGCCCGAGGGCTGGCGCGGACCGGAAGCCCGCGAAGTGTTTTTCGGCATTCACCGCCTCATCGGCCCGCTGGCTGAGGCGCATGCGCTCTCCCTGGTGGATTCCTCGGCGGCAGCCTGAGCCGGCACAAAAGCCGTGGATAACCCGGCCACGTCCGGATGGCGGAACCGCTCATCTCCGCAATTCGACTTCGGCGCTCAATATCACGATAAAATTACGGCCGCAATATGTGTTGCATATCACGCGCGGCGGTGCGATGCTGAGGAACACCAGACTCATCACCACGAGATGGCGAAGGGCGCACATCACGGCCGGGGTTCAGCCTTGGGGCCTGAAGGAAGGGACAACGCAGTTCCAGACGGTCTCGCGCTCGTCGACAGCTCACTGACGCACCGACCCGCGCATTGCATGCGCAGAAGGAATGCAACCATGCCTGAAACATTCTCGAAGGGCCTTCGCCCGGGACG
Organism: Arthrobacter sp. Y3225116; assembly: GCF_059091245.1. NCBI lineage: Bacteria > Bacillati > Actinomycetota > Actinomycetes > Micrococcales > Micrococcaceae > Arthrobacter > Arthrobacter sp. Y3225116. The sequence continues at coordinate 56,156 of NZ_JBNHGL010000001.1, read as the reverse complement.
CCGCACCACCGTCCTGCTTTCCAGCGCGCTCGCAATGATGCTGCTCTCAGCGTGCGGCGGCGGGAGCCTCAACACCGGCGGCGGCGACGGCGGCAGCGGCGGCAAAGACAGCGGCGAAGCCGTAACGATCGGCCTTGCGGTCCCGCAGTCCGGTGTGTACGCGGGGCTCGGCGAGGACATGAAGCAGGGCTTTGAGCTTTACCTGGAGGAGGCGGGCAACAAGCTCGGCGGCCACGACGTCAAGGTGGTTTCTGCCGACACGGGTGAGGGCCCGCAAACGGGCGTCCCGGCTGCCTCGCGCCTGGTCACGCAGGACCAGGCCGACGTCGTCGTCGGCATTGTGAACTCCGCGACTGCCCTGGGCCTCAAGGACACCTTCGTGCAGGCGAAGGTTCCGCTCATCCTCGCCAACGCGGGCGCCAACGACATCACGGCCGAGCCCTCCCCCTACATCTGGCGCACGTCGTACAGCAACGGCATGGTCAGCGGGATCATCGGCAAGCACGTCGCGGAGGAAGTCGGAGACGGATCGGTCTACCTCATCACGGCCGACTATGCCGCCGGGGAAGAGCACATCTCAGCATTCCGTGAGGAGTTTGAAGCCGCCGGCGGCAAGATCGCCGGAGAGACCCGCACCCCCTTCGGCACGACCAGCGACTGGCAGCCGTACCTAAGTGAGATCCGCAATTCGGGGGCGTCTGCCGTCTTTGCCTTCTACGCCGGAGCGGAAGCCGCCAACTTCGTTCAGCAGTACTCCACCTTCGGTCTGGCGAAGGATATCCAGCTTTACGGCAACGGGTTCCTGGTAGAAGGCGACGTTTTGGAGGCCCAGGGCAAGGCCGCCCTCGGCATCCAGACCTCGCTGAACTACAGCCATACGATCGACTCCGAGAACAACAAGAAGTTTGTGGAAGCCTACAAGGCTGCGTACGGCGAAGTTCCGACGACCTACGCCATGGCGACCTACGATGCCGTCGCCGCCGTCGCCGCAGCGTTGGAAGTGGCCGAGTCCGTTGACGGTGAAGGCATCGCCGCCGCGTTGGGCAAGGTGGGGGAGTTCACGGACAGCCCGCGCGGCCCCTGGAGCTTCAACGAAAACCATGACCCCGACCAGCCGTACTATCTCCGCGAGGTCAAGGACGTCGACGGCACGCTCGAGAACGTCGTCCTCCAAGAACTACAGGGCTAAAGGACAGCCAGACGTGGGTTGGCTTGATGCGAACGCCGCAACCATTCTCAACGGCTTGGCACTCGGCTCCGTGCTGTTCCTCATCGCCATCGGTTTGTCCCTCGTCTTCGGCACGATGGATGTGCTGAACCTGGCGCACGGGGCCGTGTCGCTCGTGGGTGCCTATGTGGGGGTGGCGATGTTTGGCGCGCCGCCGGCAGCGGGGATGTTCTTCCTGGCCGTGGTCGTTGCGGCCGTCATCGGTTTCGCCGCCGGCGGCCTGCTGGCGGCGATGACGTCGCCGGTGCGGAACCATCTCAGGCAGGCGATGCTGACGCTGGGAATGGCGCTCATTGTTGCCGAACTCATCCAGGAAGTGTTCGGTGCGAACGTGCGGTCCGTGCCCCCGCCGGACTTCCTCTCCAGCACGGTGACGATGCTCGGCAACCCCTACCCGGTCTATCGGCTCGCCATGGTCGGCGCGGGGATTGTCGTCGCGGTTGTCCTCTACATCGTGCTCGAGCGCACCCGTGCCGGGGCGATCGTGCGGGCCACGGTGGCGGACAGGGCCATGGTCGAGGCCATCGGGATCCGCACCAAGGTCGTCCTGACCCTCGTCTTCGGCTGCGGGGCGGCGCTGGCTGCCGTGGGTGGGCTGCTGGCCGCGCCCATCCTGGGTGCGCAGCCGGGCCTGGATGACCAGATCCTCCTTCTCGCCCTGGTCATCGTCGTCATCGGCGGCCTCGGATCCTTGCGCGGAGCACTGCTCGGAGCGCTGGTGGTCGGACAGGTGCAAACGGTCGGAGTGGTCATGGTCCACGAGTTTGCTACCTTCCTTCTCTTCGCAGCACTGGCGGTGGTCCTCCTGCTTCGGCCGCAGGGGCTGCTGCCGGCACGGGCAGGAGCGCACGCATGAGTCCGACGGTGACAGATTCAGGCCTCGCTACCGGGCGGGGGCAGGCGCGGATGCCCTTGCTCCGCGATCCCCGGCGCACGATGCTGGAGTGCGCGATCGGGGTGGTCATCCTCCTCCTGCTCGCGGCACTGCCGTTCTTCCTGGCGCCATACCCCCTCAGCCTGGCGGGGCGTGCGCTGGCCTTCGGCCTGCTGGTGGTCAGCGTCGACCTGGTGACCGGCGTGTTGGGCATGCCGACCCTGGGGCAGGTGGCCTACTTTGGCGCCGGCGCCTACTCCGCCGGCCTCGTGGGCATCCACTTCTCCGCGAGCGGCCTGGTCCAAGTAGTCGTGGGCATGGCTGCGGGAGCGGTGCTGGCGCTCGTGACCGGGGCCGTGGCAGTGCGCACGGCCGGAATTGTGTTCCTGATGGTCACTCTCGCGATCGGTGAGCTCGCCCACCGCGGCGCCGACTCCCTCAAAGTGGTCGGCGCGAGCAATGGCCTGACCGGAATTCCGCCCATCAGCGTGTTCCCCGGCGGAGAGCCCTTGATCGTGCCCGGTTACGTCTATTGGTGGATCCTGGCGGTATTCGTCGTCGGCTACTGCGCGGCGATGCTCCTGAGCCGCTCGCCTCTCGGCCGCTCCATGCGCGGGGTGCGCGACGGCGAGCTTCGACTGCGCGCCCTGGGACAGAACACGTACGCGGTCAAGCTGCTCGCGTACACCATCGCCGGTGGAATCGCCGGTGCCGCGGGAACGGCATGGGTTGCCCAGACGCAGTTCATCTCCCCCGGCGACCTGGGCTTCGACATGGCCGCGTTCGCGCTCCTCAGCGTCGTGCTCGGCGGGGCCGGGAGCCTCTGGGGACCGGTCATCGGAGCGGCCCTGGTCATCTTCGTGCGCGACTGGCTGGGCGGATACCTCGAGGGCCGCGGCACGCTCCTGCTCGGGATTGTCTTTGTCATAGGCGTCTACCTCCTGCCGAAGGGCGTGGCCGGCGTCCGCTGGCATCCCCTGCGACGAAAGGCAGGTGCATCAAAATGACGACGGCGGACGAACCGATGCTGGAAATCCGGGACCTCACGCTGAAATTCGGCTCGCTCACCGCGGTGGACGCGGTGACCCTGAACATAGCGCGGGGCGTCCGGCACGCACTGATCGGGCCGAATGGGGCGGGCAAATCGACGCTGTTCGGGGTCATAGCCGGACGACTTCGCCCCACGGACGGGACGCTCACCTTCAACGGGCAGGACGTCACGGGACTGAGCGAAGCTGGCCGCGCGCGCGCCGGCCTCGTCCGGACGTTCCAGCATTCCAGCCTCTTCCTTAACATGAGCGTGCTGGACAACGTCCGCCTCGCGGTGGAGCGGGCCACGAGCCGGCCCAAGCGACCCTGGCCGAGCCTCGGGGCCGACCGTGCCGTGACCGATGCCGCCATGGCACATTTGGAAAACGTCGGGCTCCTTGACCGGGCCTCGTCGATGTGCGGCGCACTGTCCCACGGCGAACGGCGCCAGGTCGAGGTGGCCATGGTGCTGGCGTGCGAACCCAAGATGGTCCTCTTCGATGAGCCGACGGCCGGAATGTCCGTGGCGGAGACCAACCGCTTCGCCGAAATCGTGGAATCGTTACCGAGAGAGGTGACCGTGGTCGTCGTCGAGCATGACTTGGACATCGTCTTCCGCCTGGCCGAGCGCGTCAGCGTGCTGGCAGCCGGCAGGCTCATCGCCGACGGGACGCCGGAGGAAGTGCGGACCAGCGATGCCGTGCAGGAGGCCTACCTCGGGCGCACGCAAAGCGTAGACCTCTTCGAGGCGACACCATGACCGGGCGGCCGCTCCTGGAGGTCGAGGATCTGGTGTCCGGCTACGCCGGCAGCCGCGTGCTCGGCGGCGTATCGCTCTCGGTCGATTCGGGCGAGGCGGTGGCACTGCTCGGCCGCAACGGCGCCGGGAAGACCACCCTGGTCGAAACCATCATGGGGATGGTGAGCGCCAAGGGCGGCCACGTCCGGGTCGACGGCAAAGATGTCACCGCAAAGCCCCCGCATGTGCTCTCCCGGGCGGGCGTGGGGATAGTGCCGCAGGGGCGGCGCGTCTTCGCGCCGCTGACCGTGGAAGAAAACCTCGAGATTGCGCTGCACAAGCGTTCCGGGGACTGGACGGTTGAGCGGGTCTACGAGCTCATGCCGCGGTTGCGTGAACGCCGGACGAACCTCGGCTCGCAGCTCTCCGGCGGGGAGCAGCAGATGCTTGCCATCGGGCGGGCGCTGCTGGGCTCGCCCCGGCTGATGCTCCTCGATGAGCCGTCCGACGGATTGGCCCCCGCGGTGGTCGAGCAGGTGGGGAACATCATACTGGACCTGGCCGGTACCGGCATGGCGATCCTGCTGGTGGAGCAGGACCTGCGGCTGGCTTTCACGGTGTCCGACCGGCTCGCGGTCATGCGCAAGGGAGAGATCGTTCACGAGAGCAGCACGGCGGATTTCCGGCGGAACGAGCCGCTGGCGCGGACCCTCCTGGGCGTGGCGTAACCGTTACGCAACGGCGGCAGTCGGTCCGGGGAAACACGGACCGACTGCCGCCGTTCTCGTACCTTCGGAGGGTCGGGCTCCGGTCACCGGTTGGGGATGACGGCGATTCCCTGGATCTCGATGAGGGCCTCCTTCTGCCACAGCCGGGAGACGCCGATGCCTGCCATCGCCGGGTATTCGGTGCCGGCCATCTCGCGCCAGAGGCGACCGATCTCCCGGCCGTTCGCGAGGTAGTCGTCCACATCGGTCAGGTAGATGGTGACGCTCACCAGGTCTTCGGGGCGCCCGCCGGCCTCCACCAGCGTGGCCAGCACATTCGAAAATGCCTGCTTGAACTGCTCCACAATGCCGCCGGGGACAATCTTCATGTCCTTGTCCAGGGCGGTCTGGCCGCCCAGGTAGACCGTGTTTCCGGCCAGGACGCCGTGCGCGTAGCCGGACGGCTTGGGCAGTGACGCGGGATTGATGGTGCGGTTTCCGACGGCTGTCTCGTTGCTCATGTGCTCTCTCTCCTTGGCGATGGGGATGCCGGTTTCACTCGTTGGAAAAAACTCTGGTGCAGATCGTTCGGATCGTGTAGGTTGAGCATATGTGACGGCCGTAAAAAAGTCGACACATGAAAATCCGAAGGAGATCCCATATGAAACTGGCCACCTTGCGAACCGGCCCCGAGAGCACGACCGCCGCCGTCCAGCTGGCGGACGGCGCCTACCTGCCGTTGCCCGCCTCCGATATGGGAACCCTGCTGGCGGACCCGAACTGGCGGGCACGGGCGGAGGAAGCGGTGCGCACCGCCGCGAGCACCGCCGTCGTCAGCGTTTCCGACGCGGAGCTGGCTCCGGTAGTGCCCCGCCCGGGCAAGGTGATCTGCTGCGGACTGAACTACGGCGACCACATCCAGGAGATGGGCCGCGACCTGCCCGAATACCCCACGCTGTTCGCCAAGTTCGCGGACACCCTCGCCGGACCGGCCGACGAACTGACGGTCAGCGGGAGCGAAAGCGTGGACTGGGAGGCCGAACTGGCCGTGGTCGTCGGAACCACCCTCACCCGCGCGGACGAAGTCCAGGCCGCGGCCGCCATCGCCGGCTACACGGTGGCCAACGACGTCTCGATGCGGGACTGGCAACGCCGGACCCTGCAGTGGTTCCAAGGCAAGGCCTTCGACGCGACCACCCCGCTCGGGCCCGTGCTGGTCACGCCCGACGAGGTCGACGGGACCGACGTTGAGGTCCGCGGCTACGTCAACGGCGAGCTGGTGCAGCGTGACCACACCGGCACCTTGGTGTTCGGTCCCGCCCGGCTGCTCTCCTACATCTCGCAGTTCACCACGCTGCGCCCGGGCGACGTGGTCCTGACCGGCACGCCCGGGGGCGTCGGCATGGGCATGACCCCGCCGCGTTTCCTGGCCGACGGCGATGTGCTCGTCACCGAGATCGACGGCATCGGGCGGCTGGAGAACCGCGTCCGGATCCATGCCGCCGGCGCCACGCAGCAGCCCGCACCGCCCTTCGGCGGAACAACGACGGCGGAGCCCGCCGCCCGCGCTTAACGCACCATTCCAACCCCTCGAGAAGGAGAACGATCATGACGGATGCGACAACGGAATACCGCACCGAAGGCGACAACTCGATGTACGCAGGCGCCGACGGCAAGGTCGCCCCGGTTGTCACCCGCGCGGGGAGCGAGGACACCAACACGGCACAGTCGGGGGACTGCGTCCGCGTTTCGGGTGTTTCCATTCAGCACACCCCGGCCACCAAGATCTGGTTCGGGCAGGTCTCCAACGTCCCGGGCTACCGCTCGCTGCCGCACCACCACGGTGAGGCGGAGACGGGTGGCTACGTGCTGCGCGGCCACGGCCGGATCTACTTCGGCGACAACTACTCCGAATACCTGGACATGAAGGCCGGCGACTGGGTCTTCGTTCCGCCGTTCATGCCGCATGTGGAAGCCAACATGTCGGTCACCGAGGAGCTGGTTTGGCTGACCACGCGCACGCCGGAGAACATCGTGGTCAACCTGGACGAGGTTCCGGACGAAACGCTGGAAGGATACCGCCGGGCATGAACGCCGCAAGCGCCTCCGAGACCCAGGTTCCCACGGCCGAGACGTTCCTCAAGGCCGTCGAACTGACGGCCGTCGAACCCCAGATCCACGACGAGGCCTACGAGGCCACGACACAGTACGTGCCGTGGCCCAAGGCCTACGGCGGCGACATGGTCGCCCAGGCCGCCGCGGCCATGATGCGTTCGGTCACCGATGACCGGCAGCTGCACTCGATGCACAGCTACTTCATGCGGCCGGTGGATATCGGCGCCGTCGTCCGCTACGAGGTGGAGAAGCTGCGGGATGGACGTGGCTATTCCACCCGCAGCGTGCGCGGCTGGCAGGGCGGCAAGACCGTGTATGCCGCCATGGGCTCCTTTCACGTGCCCGAAGACGGCCCGGAGTTCCAGCCGCAGATGCCCGCCACCGTCGACCCCGCCTCGCTGCGCAGCGCCGCCGAGGTCCTGACGGGCGTCGAGGGCGACGCCGCGGCCTACTGGTCCCATGGCCGCAGTTTCGACATGCGGCACGTCCCCGGCCCGGTGTACCTGCGCGTCGAGGGGGAGCAGGTGCCGCAGCAGGCGGTGTGGGTGAAGGCGTTCACGCAGCTGCCCGACCAGGCCGATGACCGTGCGACCCGGGACCTGCACCGCACCGCGCTCGCCTATGTCTGCGACTACACCATCCTCGAGCCGATCCTGCGGGCGCAGGGGCACTACTGGGCCGAGCCGGGACTGGTCACCGCCAGCCTGGACCACTCCATGTGGTTCCACCGCGACGGCCGTGCCGACGACTGGGTGTTGTATGCCCAGGAAGCGGTCTCCGGCCAGCACAACCGGGGCCTGGCCACCGGCCGGTTCTTCGACCGCGAAGGGCGGCTGCTGGCCACCGTGGCGCAAGAAGGCATGATCCGCCCCGCGCGCTGAGCCCCGTGCCTCCATCCGGGCCATCGGATGGAGGGCGGACTCACGCCGTCCACTCAATCCACTGAAAGGAACGCCATGGAACTGTCCCCGTCAGCACATGTGGACTCGTTCACGCGCGACCATCTGCCGCCCGCCGAGCAGTGGCCGGTCTTCGAATTCACCCTCCCCGAGCTCCAGTACCCCGACCGTCTCAATGCCGCGACGGTCCTGATTACTGACGCCGCTGCCCAGTTCGGCGGCGACCGGCCGGCCCTGCTCACTCCGGACGGCGAGGTGTGGACGTACAGCCAACTGCTGCAGCGGGCCAACCAGGTCGCCCAAGTGCTCACCGAGGACTTCAGCGTTGTCCCGGGCAACCGCGTCTTGCTGCGCGGACCGAACAATCCCTGGCTGGTCGCCGCCTGGCTGGGCGTGCTCAAGGCCGGTGCCGTCGTCGTCACCACCATGCCGGTGCTGCGCGCCAACGAAGTAGCCACCATCTGCCGCCTGACCCAACCGGCCGTGGCGATCAGCGACTTCCGCTTTTTGGACGGTATGGCCGAGGCCGTGGGGGAGGGCACCGCCGTCGTCGCCTATGGATCGGACGACGCCGATGATCTCACCGCCCGCTGCGCCGCCAAGAGCGGATTGTTCGAGGACGTGGCGACCGCCGCGGACGACGTGGCCCTGCTCGGACCGACCTCGGGCACCACTGGCACGCCCAAAATCACCATGCACTTCCACCGGGACATCCTCGCGAACGCCGATACGTTTGCCCGGTACATCCTGCGGCCGACCGCGGACGACGTGTTCGCCGGTTCGCCGCCGCTGGCCTTCACGTTCGGGCTGGGCGGGCTGGTGGTCTTCCCGCTGCGGTTCGGTGCTTCGGCACTGCTGACGGAACGGTCCACCCCCGTGCAACTGGCCGAACAGGCCGCCGCCGCCGGGGCCACGGTGCTGTTCACCGCCCCCACCGCCTACCGCGCCATCCTGAAGGAAGGGCGGGCGGACCTGCTGCGCGGACTGCGCATCGCGGTCTCCGCCGGCGAGCACCTGCCGAAGGAGACTTGGGAGGCCGTGCACGAGGCCACCGGGCTCGCCCTGGTCAACGGGATCGGTGCCACGGAAATGCTGCATGTGTTCATTTCCGCCGCGGGAGACGACATCCGGCCCGGTGCCACCGGCGTGGCCATCCCCGGCTACCGGGCCACGGTGCTGGACGAGGACGGCAACGAGTCGCCGGTGAACCAGCCCGGCCGGCTCGCGGTGATCGGCCCGACCGGCTGCCGCTACCTGGACGACCCGCGCCAGGCGAACTACGTGCAGAACGGCTGGAACATCACCGGCGACACGTTCCTGCGCGACGAGGAAGGCTACTTCGTCTACCAGGCACGGTCGGACAACATGATCGTCTCCTCTGGCTACAACATCGGTGCCCCCGAGGTGGAGGCGGCGATCGACCAGCATCCGGACGTGGTGGAGAACGCCGTCGTCGGCCGGCCCGACGAGGAGCGCGGCAGCGTGGTCTGCGCTTTCATCGTGCTGCGCGACGGCGTCGTCGGCGACGATGCCAAACGCAAGGACATCCAGGACTTCGTCAAGAAGACCATAGCGCCCTACAAATACCCGCGGGATGTGCGGTTCGTGACCGAGCTGCCGCGCAATCCGAGCGGAAAACTCCAGCACTTCAAACTGCGTGAGCAGGTCGGCAAGCAGGAAACCGACCTGGCCGGCAGCACGGCGTAGACAGACCCTAAGGACAACAGACATGAAAATCGCAATCGTTGGAGGCGGCCCCGGCGGCCTCTACTTCGCGGCCCTGATGAAGCAATTGGACCCGGCGCACGAGGTGACCGTCTGGGAGCGAAACGCGGCCAGCGACACGTTCGGCTTCGGCGTCGTGTTCTCGGACGAGACGCTGGGCGGCATCGGCAACGCGGACCCGGTGGTGGCCGAGTACATGAGCCGCCGCTTCGCCCGCTGGGCCGACATCGACATTCACTATCAGGGCGAGACGGTCACGGTCGGCGGCCAGGGCTTCGCCGCGATGAGCCGCAAGGAGCTGCTGGAACTGCTGCAGCGCCGCTGCGCGGAGCTCGGTGTGGACGTGCGCTTCTCCACGCTGGCCCCGCCGGTGGAGGAACTCGAGGCCGGCTACGACCTGGTGCTGGCCGCCGACGGGGTGAACTCGCAGATCCGCTCCAAGTACGCCGCATCCTTCGGGCCGGAGCTTGACCCGCGGCCGAACAAGTTCATGTGGCTGGGCACGGACCTGGTGTTCGAGGCCTTCAAGTTCTTCATCAAGGAGACGGAGCACGGGGTCATGCAGATCCACGGCTACCCGTACTCCGACGAGGGATCGACGTTCATCGTCGAAATGCCGGAGGACACGTGGCGGGCCGCGGGTTTCGACGAGACCGAGACCGAGGTGTTCCCGCCCGGCGTCTCGGATGAGAAAGCCATTGCGAAGATCCGCAGCATCTTTGCCGACGAACTCCAGGGCCACAAGGTGCTGGCGAACAACTCGAAGTGGCTGAACTTCACCACCGTCCGCAACACCAGCTGGCGGCACGGCAACGTGGTGCTGCTGGGCGATGCGGCACATACCGCGCACTTCTCCATCGGCTCCGGAACCAAACTGGCCATGGAGGACGCGCTCGCCCTGGCCGCCTGCCTGCACGAACACCCCGACCTGGAAACGGCGCTCGAGGCCTACGAAACCGAGCGGCGCCCGGTGGTCGAGTCCACCCAGCGCGCCGCGCAGGCATCGCTGGAGTGGTTCGAGCGCGTGGGGCAGTACACCGGCCAGGACCCCGTCCAGTTCAGTTTCAACCTGCTCACCCGCAGCCGGCGCATCACGCAGGACAACCTGCGGCTGCGCGATCCCGAGTTCGCCCATCAGGTGGAAGAGCACTTCGCAGCCTCGCAGGGCCTCGATTCCGTCGCGCCGGCAATGTTCCAGCCGTACCGCATCGGCGGGCTGGAGCTGAAGAACCGCATCGTGGTCTCGCCCATGGACATGTACTCCGCTGTCGACGGGATGCCGACCGACTTCCACAAGGTGCACCTGGGCAGCAAGGCGATGGGCGGCGCCGGTTTGGTCATGACCGAGATGGTCTGCGTCTCAGAAGAGGGCCGCATCACGCCGGGCGACACCGGACTGTACACCGACGAGCAGCGAAACGCCTGGCAGGACATCGTCGGCTTCGTGCACGGCCACTCCGCGGCCAAGATCGGCGCCCAGATCGGCCACGCCGGCCGCAAGGCGTCCACGAAGCTGATGTGGGAAGGCATCGACCAGCCGCTGGAGACGGGCAACTGGGAAGTCGTTGGCCCGTCGCCGCTGCCCTACGGACCGGACAACCAGGTCCCGCTGGAGATGGACCGTGCCCACATGGACAAGGTCGTCGCGGACTTTGTCGCCGCAGCACGGCGGGCCGACGAGGCCGGATTCGACCTGCTGGAGGTGCACGCCGCGCACGGCTACCTGCTCTCGTCCTTCCTGTCCCCGGTGGCCAACCAGCGCACCGACGAGTACGGCGGCAGCGTGGACAACCGGCTGCGCTTCCCGCTGGAGGTCTTCGACGCGGTGCGGGCTGCCTGGCCGGCGGAGAAACCGCTGACGGTACGCATCTCCGCGACAGACTGGATCGAGGGCGGCAATACCTTGGACGATGCCGTTCACATCGCCAAGGCCTTCGCCGACCACGGCGCCGACGGGATCGACGTCTCCACCGGCCAGATTGCCAAGGGCGAGAAGCCGCGGTTTGGCCGCAGCTACCAGACGCCGTACGCGGACCGGATCCGGCAGGAAGTGGCCGTTCCGGCAGGGATCGCGGTCATCGCGGTAGGAGCGATCTCCACCTACGACGACGCCAATTCGATCCTGCTGGCCGGCCGCGCCGACCTGATTGCGCTGGGACGTACCCACCTCTACGACCCGCATTGGACGCTGCACGCAGCGGCCGAGCAGGAATACCGGGGCGACGGAGTGGCCTGGGTCCCGCAGTTCCGCGCCGGCCGGCGCAAGCCGCCGAGCGCTCGAACCGACGCCGTCCGCCCGCGCCTGTCCCTGTTGCAGGAAACCGACGACCCGACGGCCAACGCTCACCTGCGGTGGAAACCGGTGCGGCCGTCCGAGCCGGCCCTCGCACGGTAGCGACCAGTCCGATGTAACTAGCGGTGGCGCCCGGCCCTGCAATCGCAGGGCCGGGTGCCCCTCGTACGATTCTGTTTGGAGTGCCCATGCTGCCCCTTTTCGGTACGTGGTCCCGCAGGGCTGTGCTAACTCCGCGAATCGCCTTCTGGCTGCAAGCCACTGTGCTAATTGTTCTACTGGCAGCTTCCAGCGCCCCCACACCGCTGTATCCGATCTACCAATCCTTGTGGGGGTTTCCGCCCGTAGTACTCACTGTTGTGTTCGCCGTTTACGCTTTGGCCTTGTTGGCGGCCCTTCTTACCCTCGGATCGCTCTCCGATCACCTTGGCCGGCGCCCCGTCCTTCTCATGGCCCTGACTGTAGAGATTGTCTCGATGCTGGTTTTCGCGTTGGCTGAAAACGCAGCCGTCCTCGTCATTGCCCGCATTATTCAGGGGCTTGCGACCGGGGCCGCCATCGGGACGATCGGAGCGTATCTCATTGAACTCGAACCCACAGTCCGCCAAGGCTTGGGAACCGTACTCAACAGTGCAGGGCCGGCCCTTGGTTTGGCCGTCGGGGCCGTCTCTTCAGGCCTGATGGTGGCCGCGGCCCCCGAGGCGATCCATATGGTCTACCTGACTCTTGTGGCACTTCTTGTTCTCCAAACGATTGGAACCGCATTTTCTCCGGAGACAGTCAGCAGGCGTGCGGGCGCATTGAAGTCGCTGCTGCCCCGCGTCAGTTTTCCAGCAGCCGTCCGTCAGCCGGCTCTGTGCGTGATGCCGGCCGCCGTGGCGGTTTGGGCGCTTTGCGGATTGATTCTTTCCCTAGGCCCCAGTGTTGTCCGGTCAATGACCGGGCAGGAGTCCATTGTTCTCACAGGATTGATTGTCGCGGCGTTGACTGGCACCGGCGGATTGACAATAGTGCTGCTCGGCCGGACCCTGCCGGCAAGGACCCTGACCCTGGGCATGGTGGCTCTGTTTGCGGGCATGGCAGGAACTCTGGCTGCTGCCGCGGCGGACGCCGTTGAACTTTACTTCATTGCCACCATCGTGGCAGGTATTGGATTTGGCGCCGGTTTCTTAGGGGTCATGCGCACTCTGCTGCCCCTTGCCCGGGCTTCTGAAAGAGCGGGGCTGATCTCGGCGATCTATGTTGTCAGTTATCTGGCCCTGAGCGTTCCGTCCGTAGTCGCGGGCGGCATCGCCGGAGCAGCCGGCCTGATCCCGACGCTGATTGGATACACCGGTGTGGTCATGGTCCTGGCATTATTCGTGCTGACAGGTCTTTTCCTAAGAAGGCGAGTTGAAGTAGCTGACGCTGCTGAATGGGACGCCGAACTCGTGTAAGCAGAAGTGGAAGGTCGCGTCCAGGACTAGGGAAGTTACTGGTCGTCGATGGGGCTCTCGCCCCCGTGAAAGATGTCCGTCTCCAGCAGGCGCAGATCCTGCGGTCTATCGATGTCGAGCCCGGTTCCAAGGTCGGTGCAGTCGACATAGTCCACCACGTCTGGATTCTGCCGCAGGAACGTTCTCGCGCCGGCATCACCGGAAGCCTTTGCGGCGGCATCCCGTGCCAAATTGGCGTCGAACAGGACCGGGTGGCCGGGTTTTCCCTGATAGAGCGGCACCGTAACGCGGCCGCTGCCATGTTCGCTTCTTAGCCGGTCAATGGCCTGCCTTGAAATCCCCGGCTGATCCACCACTGAGACGAGGAGATCCCCCTCCAATGGAGCGGCTGCCGCGACCCCTTGACGAAACGAACTGGCCATGCCACTGGCCCATTCGTCATTCACAAGCACGCGAATGCGCAGCAAGTTCGCTGTCTTCAGTACTTCGTCAGCCTTCCATCCCAGGACCGCTGTGACCGGAAAACACCCCGATTCCTGCAGGGTTCGTGCAAGCCGATCGATGAGGTATTCGCCCCGATAGACGAGGAGAGCTTTGGCGAGGCTTCCGAGCCGCGCTCCGCCTCCTGCGGCCAGGATCAAACCCGACGGCTGGCGCTGACTCACTGTTTGTCCCAGCTCGTGGTTGAGCCCCGGAGCGGCTCGTAGAGCCGGGGAATGTCCATCGGCAGGCGCATTACTCCGCAGCGGCATGAGCATGTGTAGGGGAAGACCCATACTCGAAGCGGTCGCTGATTTGGGCTGTTGCTTGCCTTAGCATGTGTGCAATTTGCGGGACTTGCGTCGACTGAAAGCGGGAAGCAGGAACGGCTACTGTCAGCGCGCCGAGGACCTCACCCCGCGGGCCATAGATCGCCGATCCGATCCCGATGATTCCCGACTCCGATTCTTCGAAGTTCGTCCCGTATCCGGCAGATCGGGTTTCGCGAAGGTTTTCGATCACATCACTGACCGTCTCGATGTCGCTCGTCGGCCAGCTTGGAACACCGTCCATATAGAGGTGCTCTATATCCGTGTCGCTCAGTTGCGCCAGAAGTGCCTTGCCGCCGGCAGAAGCAAAAGCCGGGATCTGCACGCCGAACCGGCAGCTGACTCTCAGCAGGTTTTCACCCTCGACACCGTCGACAAACTCGATGTTGCCCCCGCGTTGGATGGCCAGCTGTACGGTCTCCTGCAAAGACTGGGCCAGAGACATCATTGAGGGCCGCGCGATTTCGCGCAAACGCGCCACGGTAATCGGATCCGCACTATCGTTGGCGATTTCCCGACCGGGCCTGTAACGCCGGTCCTGCATCTGCTCCGCGAAATGGCGCTGCACCAGGGTCGTGAGCAGACGATGTGCCGTACTCGGGGCGACAGCCAGGTGTTCAGCGGCGTCTTTGACCGATACGGTGCCGGCCTCTCGCAAATACACAATGAGCTGAAGCGCCCGGTCCACGCTCTCGTTCACTAGCGGCGACTCCGCCATATTTCGCATGCTCGAATTCTTGCACAGTCAGGTGCGCCTGGTCGAACGAATTGGCCGAAATGTATCGAAATATATTGACGCACGTCACACTCTCCACCATACTTGAGATGGATTCGCCGGAACAGAATAGTGAATCGCACATTCGCCTCAGCGAAATAACGGAGTGATGAGGCTCCCGCCGCAGAGGTCGTTTTGTAGCAAGGGTCCGAACGCGCAGCGCAGCAGCGCTGCTTGCGGGTCTTCGTTCATCGCGGATCGGCTTCGCAACTTCATTCACCCACTCAGGGAGGACGAAATGTCCAATCAAGACACCGACACGACGTTACCAAGCGAAAACACATCCAATCTGCGCTCAACCGCAGAGTTCAGTGAGCTACGGCGTAAGTCCAGGAGATTCACCTTCGTCGCGGGCGCAGTGGCATGGGTCTATGTCCTGCTGCTTTTTTGGGCTGTCGGCTATGCGCCGGGAGCAATGGCGGTTCCCGTCTTTGGGCCGGTTAATCTTGGGTTCCTTTTCGTCTGGTCCCAAGTCGTGGTGGCTCTGGTCATCGCGGTCATGTTCATGAGGCACACGGCTGCAAACCAGTCGCTCATCGCAAAGATGCGGGGAGAAAGCTCGGAGGGGGAGAAATGATATCGACCGTAGCGGTAACTACTCAGGCAGCGGCGTCCGGGCTGGAGAGCAATCGTCCGCTGACATTGGGACTCTTTGGCCTCATCGTCCTCATTACCTTTGGCATCACCGGGTGGGCAGCACGCCATAAAAAATCGCGGGACGAATTCTTCACCGCCGGCAGAGGATTGACCGGCCGGCAGAACGGCCTCGCCATGGCCGGAGATTCGCTGTCCGCTTCAGCCGTCCTGGGCAGTGTCGGGCTGGTCTCGCTCTTCGGATTCGACGGCTTCATGTTCGGCATCGCGAACGTCGTAGCGTTCATCCTGTTGCTGCTGCTGGCCGGGTATCTGCGCAACACCGGGCGTTTCACCGTCTCTGACGTCCTGTCCTTCCGGATGCAGGGGCGGCCGGTGCGGCTGGCCGGAGGCCTGTCTTCGCTGACGATCTCCGTGTTCTACCTCATTGCGCAGATGGTCGGGGCCGGGGCTTTGCTCGGGCTCTTGATCGGTGCCGACAGCCCTGCCGTCAAGAACGCCACTATTGTGGTGGTCGGCATTCTGATGACGATTTACGCAATCTTCGGCGGGATGCGGGGAGCGACCTGGGTGCAGATCGTCAAGGCAGTCATCCTCATGGGCATGGTGCTGGTGATGGCGGTACTTGTGCTGTCCCGTTTTGGCTTCAACCTGGGTGCGCTCATGACGGCGGCCGTTGGCGGAAGCGGCCACGGCAGCCAGTTCCTGGAGGCCGGCCTGCAGTACAAGAACCCGCTGGACCTGATCAGTCTCGGCGTAGGAGTAACGCTCGCGTTCATCGGTCTGCCGCACGTCTTTCAACGGTTCTACACCGTCAGTGACGACAGGACCGCCAGGAAATCAGCTCTGTGGCTCTTCGGCATTGAGGCGGTCTTCACGCTCTCCGTGGTTCTGGTCATGGGGCTGGGCGCCGTGGCCATCGTCGGCACCCAAGCGATTGCCGCTTCGAATGGGGGCGGCAACACAGCCGCCGTGCTTCTCGCCCGGGAGTTGGGCGGCGGCGCCGGCACGATGGGCGGCGATCTCTTCATGGCGGCGTTCTCCGCCGTCGCATTCGCAACCATCCTGGCTGTTGTCGCCGGCATCATGGTCTCTGCCATTACGACGTTCTCCCACGACATCTACGGGAATGTGATCAAGCGCGGCGAGGTAACCGACGCGCAGGTAGTCCGCGTCGCACGCATCGCCGCGGGGGTGATCGGCATCGCCGCCATCATCATCAGCCTCACCGTGCAAGGGTTGAATATTGGCTTCATTGTCGGCCTCGGGATGGCGATTGCCGCCTCCGCCCATGTGCCGTCGCTGCTGCTGAACCTCTTCTGGCGCCGGTTCAACACCAGGGGAGCGCTCTGGGGCATTTACGGCGGACTGGGAACCGCGGTGCTGCTGGTTGTTTCCTCTCCGACCGTTTCCGGAGCCGCGAATTCGCTGTTCCCCGCGGTCGACTTCAGCTGGTTCCCCTTGACCAACCCGGGACTGGTGTCCGTGCCGGCAGGCTTCTTGTTCGCCGTCATCGGCGCCCTGTCAAAGCGTGATACTGCCGCCGAGGAAGGCTACGACGAACTCGAACTGCGAGCCCTCAGCGGCGCCCGGGCCCAGTAGCTCAGCCCAAATTTTGAAAGTCGTTTCACGAGAATATGCAAGATAGGAAGTCAAAGGACATGACGATGGAATTCGCACCCGACCTCATTCTGACCAACGGAAACGTTGTGACCGTCGATAAGGAGTTCTCTACCGCCGAGGCAGTGGCCGTATTTGACGGGAAGATCGTTGCCATCGGCGGCACCGATGAAGTCTCTGCCCTCTCCGGCAAGCGCACGAAGCGCGTCGACTTGCGCGGCAAGACCTTGGTACCGGGACAGATGGACAACCATGTGCACTTCTCGCTGGCCGGGATGGATGCCCTGGACGGGGAGGCCAAGGTTAATATCGCGGCCCTCCAGTCGATTGACGAAATCCTCCGCGCTATCAAGGAGCGAGTCGATGTAACACCTGCGGGTGAATGGATCGGCACCTCATGCATGTACCGGGGTGCCCTCAAGGACGGACGCTTCCCCAACCGGCACGACCTCGACAAGGTGGCGCCGGAGCATCCGGTGTATATCTTCCAGTCCGGCAAGAACGTCATCTGCAACACCTATGCCCTTCGCATGGCGGGCATCACGCGCGATACCCCGCAGCCCGTGGAGCCTGAAGGCTGGATCGTCCGCGACGACGACGGCGAGCCCACGGGTCACCTCATAGCCGGCGCCGGCGACATGGCGCGCAAGGCCTGGTGGCGGGCCGCCAACCAACCCATCAAGAAATGGGACTTCCTGTACTTCGACCAGGAGACCCAGATTAAGGCGTTGATGGCCCAGCAGGAGATCTACCACGCCTGCGGCGTCGTTGGGGTCCGTGACATGGGCACCTCCATAGACGAACTCGATTCGCTGACCGAAGCCCACCGCCGCGGTCTGCTCAAGACGCGGACCGATGTGCTGCTGGGTCTCCCCGCCCGCTATATGTCGGAGGAGGAAGTGCTCAACTCCTTGGACTCGTACTTTGGTCCGAAGCAGCACTTGGGTGATTCGATGCTGCGCCTGAACGGCATCAAACTCGTCGTCGTCAATGACGGATGGTGGGCCTACACCAAGGAAAAGCTGAAGTTCCTCATCGACGAGTACAACCGCCGCAACTGGAACATGGCAATCCACATCAATACCGGCGGCTCCGATGATTCGACGGAAACGGTCCTGAACGCCTTGGAGGAGGCAGCGCTGGACAACCCGGTCCTGGGCAGGCGCATCACCTTCGAGCACGGATTCGGGCTGCAGCGACCGGAGCACTACGAACGTGCGCGCAAGCTCGGAGCCATCATTGCCTCGAACTCCCTCCTGGCCTATTACGCTTCGGCCCGGTCGATGCGGATGAACCAGATCATGGAACAGGTCCGGATCGCCAAGATGTCCGATTCCGATCCCTGGCGCCGTACCGTCCGGGACTGGGGGATGCCCATCAAGTCCTGGATCGACAACGGCCTGGTCGTAACCGGTGGCTCGGACAACCCGGCAGTCGTCTACGACCCCGACCGTCCGTTCCTTAGCCAGTACTCGGCGTTGACCGGCGACACCATGGCCGGCGTCCTGCTGCCGGGTGAGCAGATCAGCCGTGAGGACATGCTGCGCATGTACACGATCAATAATGCCTACGCCTGCTGGCAGGAAGACACCCGCGGTTCCATTGAAGTCGGAAAGCTGGCGGATTTCGCCGTTCTCGACCGCGACATCCTCACCTGTGCCGACCAAGAGGTCGCCGAACTCAAGGTCCTGCAGACCTACGTTGGCGGTGAGCTGGTCCATGAGCGCTGAGGCGAACATGATTAAGCAGCACCTCGGCCAGAGGATATCCCAGGGCCACGAGACCGCCGTCGCACTCAGCCACCGCATCCACGCCAACCCCGAAATTGGCTTCGAGGAAGAGAAGGCCAGCAGGTGGCTCGGCGAGGCACTGACCGGCGCCGGGTTTACGGTCGAGGCCGGTATCTGCGGGCTGCCCACTGCCTTCCGTGCGTCGATTGGATCCGGCGACCTCAACATCGCTTTATTGGCGGAGTACGACGCCCTCCCTGGTGTTGGCCACGCCTGCGGCCACAACCTGATCGCCGCTACTGCCTTTGCTGCTGCGGCAGCCTTGGCGCCACTCGCCGATGAGTTAGGGGTGACGCTAACGGTACTGGGCACGCCGGCGGAGGAAAAACTCGCTGCCGGGGGCAAATTGCTCATGCTGGAGAGAGGCGGATTCGACGGCGTTCACGCCGCCTTGATGGTCCATCCCACACCCTTTGAAGCGGCCACGCCTCAAATGATCGCCGCCAGCAGCATGCTCGTTGAGATGACGGGGCGACCGGCGCACGCGTCGGCTGCCCCCGAGCAGGGACGAAACGCTGCCGATGCTTTAAACATCGCCCAAGTCGCCCTCGGACTCCTGCGGCAGCACATGGACAAGGACGCACGGGTCAGCGGTTACACCACTCACGGCGGGGATGCTCCCAATATCATCCCGGCCCACACGTCGGCCGAGTATGTTCTGCGGGCGGCGAACGTGGCCCAGTTGTCGGAACTGCAAGCAAGGGTTGCTGCCTGCTTCGAAGGAGGCGCCCACGCCGCCGGCTGCACCCGCAGGTTCACAGGCGGAGATCGCCATTATGCAGAACTGAAGTCGGACCCGGAGTTGTCCAAGCTATACCGCGAGAACGCCGAGGCGCTGGGAAGGGACTTCACCCCGGATCCCAACATGAACGGGTTCCTGGCTTCCAGCGACGTCGGCAACGTCTCGCAGGTGATGCCGACGATCCAGCCATTCATCGGGCTGGGCACATGGCCCATCGTCAACCACCAGCCCGAGTTCGCTGCGGCTTGTGCCACGCCAGTGGCCGACAGTTCGTTAGCGGACGGCGCCCAGTCGCTTGCAGCGACCATCGTCGACGCGGCTACCCGACAGAATGTGCGGGGAGCCCTCCTCGGTGCGCTGGCGGGACAGGCTGAACTCGCGGAAGGAAGGTAGCAAAAAATGAAGGCAACTACTCCCGTGACGGTGATTACCGGCTTTTTGGGCAGCGGCAAGACGACGCTGATGAATCACGTTTTGGGGCAGCAGGAAGGGCTCCGAATTGGCATCGTGGTTAACGAGTTCGGGGAACTGGGCATTGACGGCGCCCTGATTTCCCAAGCGGAGGGAATGGATATTGTCGAGTTGGCGAACGGTTGCGTTTGCTGTGCAAGCCGCGGCGACCTGGAAGCGGCCTTAAGCGCACTGGCCTCCGGGGGAGTACAGTTCGACCACATCCTGCTGGAAAGCAGTGGACTCGCCGACCCCGGTCCGGTAATGGAGAGGCTGGCCAGCCCGCCGCTGTCGGATGATTTGCATCTGCACCAAACGATCACGGTGGTGGACGCCGCAAACTTTGATAAGAATCTCGAGTTTGCAGAGGCGGCCTATAACCAAATCACGCATGCCGACATTCTGTTGCTAAGCAAGACTGATTTGGTTAGCAACGAAGTCGTCGAACAGATCTGCGCCGGGTTGCAGCTGCTCAACTCTTCGGCCGAGGTCCTCACCGCAGGGTGGGCCTCCCTCGACGTGGCATCTTTGATCGCTGGGTCGCCCTCTTCCAAGCCGGAGGGCCGCCAGGCGAAAAGTCCTCATCCAGGACCGGCACATGCCACCCATGCGCCGTCCCTGACCAGCGTCAGCATTCCGGTGGAAACGCCGCTCGACGAAGCGAAACTGGTTTCCTGGCTGGAGGCCTTGCCGGACAGCGTGGTGCGGGCAAAGGGCATCGTGCAAATCTCCGGGGCGGCCGGAATCAGGACGTCAGCAGTGCACGTCGTCTCGGGTTCTGTCGCCTGGGAAGACGTTGCCCACGATAGCGCTCAAGGCAGGCGCGGAATGGTGGTCATCGGCCACAACCTTGAGGAAGACATCCTGCGGCGTAGCTTTGGCAACTGCCTTTCACAGCCGGACCAATCCGCCGCGTGACTGGCAATTCGGAGTGGCTGAGGACTGTGCGGCAGGAACCCAAGGAGGAAATATCCATGTCTACGGTGGGAACCCCGGCAAGGCACGTTGACTGGACCGCGCTGACCAGCGGAACGGCAAAGTATGCCGCCGACATCGTCCTGCCCGGCGAATTGGTTGCCGGGGTGTTGCGCAGTCCCCACCCACACGCCCGCATTCTGGGAATCGATGTTTCCGGCGCCCGGAAACTGCCCGGTATTCACGCGGTGTTAACTGCCGGCGATGTGACGGACAACTTCTACCTGGACTACCGGGCGGTGGATGCCGACCGGCGGATCTTAGCTGCGGATAAGGTCCGGTACGTGGGGGAGCCCGTCGCACTGGTCGCAGCCGAAACCGCTGATCAGGCTGAGCGGGCCCTGGAAGCCATCCGCGTCCAGTACAAACGACTCCCCGTCCTCGATACGGTCAGTAAAGCGGCAACATCAAGGGCGCCTGCGATCCATGCAGGGGCGACAAAGGGAAACGTGGCCCACACCGTCAGCCGCCGGTACGCTTCACCGACGGCTCTGCAGGTCCCGACGGAGCACACCGTCCGTTCACGGTACTTGTCGACCCGACAGTCACACGTCACGATGGAACCGCATACGGTGATAGCGCACTGGCAGGCAGAAGAGGACTGCCTCCACGTGTGGGCCCCTTCGCAGAACCCGCGGCTGATACACCGCGACCTTGCCCAGCTATTCAATCTGGCTCCGGAGGCAGTCCGGATGCACGAGTTGACGGTGGGCGGAGACTTCGGCGGACGTACCCAAACCTCCGGCACCGAAGGGCTCGTGTGTGCGCTCAGCATGGCCACCGGGCGTCCGGTCAAACTGAAACAGTCCCGGTCGGAAGAGTTTGCCTTCACGAAGTGGCGTCTCAGCTGGGATACCTCCTTGGAGCTCGGCTGCGACAGCGAGGGAAACGTTACGGGGCTCAGTGCCGCGTTCGACGTCGACAATGGAGCTTACAACCAAGCCGGTCCCGGCGAGATGGACTACGGATCGATTGCGCTCGGCTCCACTTACCGCTGGGACACATACAGCGGCGACGGCCGATGCGTTTACACCAACAAGCCGTCGCCTTCCTCGTTTCGCGGTGCCGGGGGCTATGCGGTCACCTGGTCCCTTGAATGCGCCATCGATGAACTTGCCGAAAAGGCCGGCATCGACCCCATTGACTTCCGCCTGCAAAACGCTGTGTCCGAGCCGGCAGAAAAGTCGATTACAGGCTGGGAAATCAAATCCAGCGGGCTCAAAGAATGCTTGCAGGCTGTCCGGCAGGAAATCGATTGGGACCGCAAACGTGCCCAGGGAGGCAATGGGCGGGGCGTCGGCGTAGCCTGCGCAATGCATGTTACCGGCCTCTCACGCGAGAACATGCTGACCTCAGCGGCCGCTGTGGACGTCTTCCCTGACGGACGGGTGAGGATCCGGTCAGGATGCGGTGATGCAGGTACCGGACAAAAGACACTACTCTGCCAAGCGATGGCCGAAGTTCTGGGCATCGAACTGGAGAACGTCTCGATACTGGCAACCGATACTGCACACACGCCCCACGATGCCGGAGCAGGGGCCTCTCGCGGCAGCTTCGTTTCAGTTAGCAGCGTTAAGAAACTGGCCGAAGAAGTCCGGGAAATCCTCGTGACGACGGCGGCGCAAAAGTTCCACGCCAGTCCGGAGGACATCCACTGGGACGAAGGCCAAGCCGAATACTCCGGGGACGCAATCGATATCGGCACCTTGGCGGGGCTCGCGGCACCCGGCGAGGAATCCTTAACCGTCGAGTCGGAGTTCCGGGGACTGGCCCGGCCTGCCGACCCCAACGGGTATGAGGATATTGCGCCGACGTATTCGTTTGCTGCCCATGCCGTAGAGGTGGAAGTCGACCAGAACACCGGAGCAGTTCGGGTCATCCAGGTCGTAGCAGCCCACGACTCCGGAACGATCCTCAATCCCAACACTGCCCGCGGCCAAGTCGAAGGCGGCGTAGTCATGGGCATCGGAGCGGTACTCGGGGAATCGCTGATCTTCGAGGAGGGCCGGGTCGTCAATCCCAGCTATGCCGACTACGTGGTGCCTCGGGCCTCGGACGCCCCCGGTATCCATACGGTTTTCATTGAGACAGCCGATACGGCCGGCCCTTTCGGGGCCAAGGGCCTCGGTGAAATCCCGCTGATGGCCATCGGCCCGGCAGTGACCAACGCTATTCACCACGCCACCGGGGTCCGGCTGCGACAGGCACCGCACACCCCCGACGTCGTCATCAAAGCCCTGCGGGAGCGTGACGGCCTGAAGCAGCGGGCGGGTGCATTGGGAACCGACATTCACAGGTGGTGGGTGGAAGCGATTCGGCGTGCCTACCCGCTCGGTCTTCACAAGGCGCTGAAACGCCTGGGTCCGGTCATTCAGCCCACGCCGGTGGCCGGCCGCGTCCGTGACCTAGTCAGGCCGGAGTCCCACGCGGAAATCCTCACCGAGCTCGCGGCCGGCAACGACAGGATGCCGCTTGCCGGTGGAACCGATATCTTGGCGTTGGAAGGCCAGCGCCTCCCGATCAAGCCGGTATTGGTGGACCTGACGTTGAACCGGCAGCTGACCGGCGTCACCACCACCAGCGATGGCACAGTGCATATCGGAGCTGCCGTTACGCTGGCCGAACTGACACAGAATCCGGCGGTGGGCACGGCCCTACGGCAAACCGCGCACGAAATCGCGACGCCGCAAATACGCCAAGTCGGCACCGTGGCCGGCAATCTCTGCCAGGCCAAACGCTGCTGGTTTTACCGCAACGGCTTTGACTGCTACAAACGCGGCGGCGCTACCCGTCCCTGCTACGCGGTGCTCGGCGACCACCGCTTCCACCACGCGGTCAAAGACGGACACCGCTGCCAAGCGGTCACTCCCTCGGACCTGGCCACTACGTTAATAGCGCTGGACGCCGTCCTGGAAGTTGACCGCAGGGACGGGAGGCGCAACGTGCAGGCGGCCGACCTGTATCGTGGCCCCGGTGAGGTGACGCTGCGGGACGACGAAATCATCACCAAGATCTCTCTTCCCCCGGCTGCTCTTGCCCGGTCAACGGTTTACCGTAAGTTCTCGCTGTGGCACGGGGGTTTCGCCGTTCTTACAGTCGCGGTATCGGCAGCCCAGCCGCTAGCGGGCGTGGGTAGCGACGTCAGGATTGTGCTTGGCGGTGTTTCGCCCTGCCCGCGGCGGGAACAGACCCTCGAGCGGATCCTCGAAGGGACGGCAGTGACTCCTGACGCGGTGGAACGCTGTGTTGCCACGTGGCTCGAGTCGACGAATCCGCTCCAGGACAACCACTGGAAGGCATTTGCCGCGGGGAACGTGCTGCGGGCCGCCCTCAATGAACTGTTCGAGGTGAAGGTCCCATGAAAAAAGTGTTGTCAGTCAACGGCGAGCACCACGAAGTGGAAATTGATTCAGTCGAGCGGCTGCTGACGGTGTTGCGGGACCGCCTCCAGTTAACCGGAACGAAGGAGGCCTGCGGGGTTGGTGAATGCGGGGCCTGCACTGTTTTGGTCGGCGGAAGCGCACAGCAGGCATGCATCACCTTGGCTGCCCGGGTAGATGAAGACATCCTGACCATAGAAGGCCTTCGAGAGAGCGGGGCCGGCCTGGACGCTCTGTTCGCCGAGCACGGTGGTTTCCAGTGCGGGTTCTGCACCCCGGGCCAAATGCTCAGCAGCCATGCCCTGTTGCGGAGGATTGCTGAAACCGGTGCAGATCTGACCGACGAGGAGGTCAGAAAGGAAATGGCCGGAAACGTCTGCCGGTGCACGGGGTACGCCGGCATCATCCGGGCCATCCGTGCCGGCTTGGAGGATGCCGCCACGGATCCTAGGGAGCGCGCCCAGCGACTCCCCGACGAAAAGGATCAGGTAGAGCGGCAGCACGGAACCCGGCCTTCGCCCAGCGGGCGAGTTTAGCTCGACAGGAATTGCTAAGGTCGGGCAGCGTGCACCATCGAAAATTTCTGGATGCGGCACCTCATGGTTCCGCCCGTTGCCGCACAAGGAGCAGCACGTGGACAGCCATATAGAGGCTTACCTCAGGTGGTGGAATAACGGGGAGACTTTCGCGCTGGCCACCATAGTCGGCGGGCAGGGGTCCGCCCCGATGCCGCTGGGCACTGCAATGGGCATTGGACCGGCCGGGCCAGAGGCGATTGCGGAGCACGGTCCCCGTGCTGTCATCGGGTCACTCTCCGGAGGATGCATCGAAGCGTCCGTTTACGCTGCGGCGGATGACCTCTTCAGTTCCAGTGTTCATTGTGCGGTGGAACACTTCGGGTACTCGGATGAAACCTCCTTCGCTGCCGGACTGACTTGCGGCGGCAGACTGGACGTTTTCACGGAACTGGTCAGCAGGAAGACCTTTGCGGAATTTGGCCGGTTGGCCGAAGTGATCAGGAACCAGGAAACCGTGGCACTGGCGACAATCATCGATGGCCCCACCGACAACCTAGGCAGACACCTGCTGATTTTCCGGGATCATTTAGAGGGGAGCCTTGGATCCGATGCGCTGAGCAGTGCCGTCTTCTCCGAGGGCGTCGCCTTCCTCGAGGCAGGGGAAACCGGAAGCTTGGTCTACCAGCCTGAGGGACACAGGCCGGACGGCAGCCTGCGCGTTTTCATCCGCACCTTTAAACCGGCGCCGCGGATGCTGGTCTTCGGTGCAATTGATTTCGCTGCGGCTTTAGCCGACGCGGGGAAACTGCTCGGCTATCACGTCACCGTGTGTGACGCTCGTCCGATCTTCGCCACAGCCCGCCGCTTTCCCCAAGCCGATGAGGTCGTGTGCAAATGGCCCCATAAGTACCTGCAGGACGAATTTGATAAGGGGGCCATCGACGCCAGCACCGTTATCTGCGTGCTGACGCACGATCCGAAGTTTGATATCCCCTTGTTACAACTGGCCCTGCAACTCCCGGTTTCCTACGTAGGAGCCATGGCCTCGCGAAGAACTCACGACGAACGGCTCCGCTTGCTCCGGCAAGCGGGGGTAAGCGAGTCCGATATCGCCCGCCTGAGATCACCGATCGGATTGGACCTCGGTGCTCGAAGTCCACACGAAACGGCCATCTCGATAGTTTCCGAGATCATCGCGACCAACAACGGCAGGTCCGGAGGTCCGCTAGTTCAATCGCGGGGGCCAATACACCGCCCGCGGGAGTCTTTCGTCCTGCATCGGTAAGCGGGTACATGATCTGAAGCCACCCGACGATGCGCTCTGACTTGTGGGAACGTAACCTACTTGGTCATCGAGCGGTGCGCCTCGGGGAGCGGAACTTTCTTTTCGCCCTTGAGCGCGCCGTCCATGGTTTCCTTCCAGACCGGGGCGGCGACTTCGGAGCCGGTCAGGTCGGTGTAGGTGTTGCCGTAGGCCGTGAGGCGGGTGAGCGGATATTCTGCGCCGCCGCGGGGATCGCCGAGCCAGACGGCGGCGGTGAGCTGGGGAGTGCCGCCGACGATCCAGTTGGCCGCGAAGTCGTTGGTGGTTCCGGTCTTGGCCCCAGCCTCCCGGTTGCCGTCGAGCTCAAGGCGTGGTCCCAAGGTTCCCCTCGGGTTGAACGGTTCCTTGAGTACGTCCGCGACGGTGTCCGCGACTTTCGGATCGATGGCGCGGTGGCAGCCGGGGTCCGGGACCGGCAGCTCTTCTTCGGTGCCGGTGCGGACTGCCTTGATGACCGTGACGGGGCGGCACACCGTGCCGTCGCCCATGAAGGCGGCGTAGGCGTTGGCCATTTCCAGCGGGTTGACTTCGTAGGCGCCCAGGGCAATGGAACCTTCCCTGCCGCCAAGCTTCTCGGGGTCGATGGAGGTGATGCCCAGCGTGTTGGCCATTTCGGCGGCCTTGACGACCCCGACGCGCTCGACGAGCTTGATGAAGTAGATGTTCACCGAGGCACGGATCGCCTGGTACGCATTGATGACTCCGTAGTCCTCGTTGTCGTAGTTGATGTAGCCGCCCTTCGGATTGTCCAGTTTCTTTGAGCGGTAGGGGCCGTCCGCCTTGAACTTTTGGGCGGTCGGGATGCCCTGCTCAAGTGCGGCGGCGAGCACGATCGGCTTCATGGCCGAACCGACCTGGAAGGCGTGCTTGGCGTAGACAACCTGCGTCTTCCCGTCGCCCTCGCCCCAGGCACGGTTCTGCGCGATGGCGACCACGTGCCCCTTGCCCGGCCGGACGATCGCGGTTCCCAGGGCCGCGCGGTTGTCGTTGCCGAGCGCCCGCTTCACTGCCTTCTGGGCCGCGTCGGCGGCCTTCCGGTCGAGCGCCGTCGTCAGCGTCAGCCCGCCCAGGTAGAAGCGCTCCTGCCGGGCGTCGTCGGTCTTGCCGAAGGCCGGGTTGCCCAGAATTTCTTCGCGGACCACCTCGCAGTAGAACGGATACTTGGACCCGCCGCAGCTGGACGGCACGGAGCCGCGCTTTACGCCCAGAGGGGCTTCGCGGACGGTCTGTGCCTCGCGGGCCGACAGGACTCCCTCCTTTTCCAGCACCTGAAGCACGGTGTTCCGCCGCGCGCTGGCCGCGTCCGGCTGGGTGAACGGGTCGTAGGCGACCGGCGCCTTGAGCAGTCCGACCAACAGGGCGGACTGCGCGTGGTCGAGCTTCGCCGCCGTCGTGCTGAAGTACACACGGGCGGCGGCCTCCACGCCGTAGGCCCGGTTGCCGAAATAGACCGCGTTCAGGTAGCGCGTGAGGATCTCGTCCTTGGGCAGCTGCTTTTCCAGGGCGACGGCATACTTCATCTCGCGGAGCTTGGCGTTATACGTATCGCCGACGGCGACCTTGTCTTCCTCTTCATTGCGGGCGTGGTTGACCAGGATGTTCTGGACCAGCTGCTGGGTAATGGTGGAAGCTCCCTGGACGTTTTCGCTGGTGACGTTGTTGATCAGCGCGCGGGTGATGCCGAGGGGATCGACTCCGCGGTGCTCGTAGAAGCGGGCATCCTCCGTGCTGATCAGGGTCTCCTTAAAGGCCTCCGACACCTGGTCAAGCTCAACGTCGATCCGGTTCTCGCTGTAGAGCCGGGCGAATTCCTTGCCGTCCTTGTCCAGCAGGACGGTGTGCTGTGGCAGCGGTCGCTCCACCGGCAGATCGGTCGGCAGGTCTTGCCACATGTCCAAGACGGAATTGCCGACAACGGAAACGCCCACCGCCGCGGGTGCGACGATCGCCCCGGCCCCTAGGGCCGCCACAGCAACGCTCACCAGCCACAAGTCGAGGCGCCGACGCCGGAGCTTCTTCTTCGGACGACGGGCAGACGCCATCAGTTCGTCGAAATCGACCTGCTGAAACCTGTTTCGTCGAAAGGGCCACATGATGCGTTATGCGGGAAATCCAAGTGACGGATGCATCCGCGCGTAGCCTTCAGGCGGGGCGTTGGGGAGCATTTCCTGACGATGGATCCCACACCCCTCCTTCCCCGCAATGGAGCAGTAGAGAAAATGGTAGAAGCTCAAAACCCCCTTCGGTAGAGGCCGGCCTACCCTGTTTTGACCAGGGGAGGGGCACCGTTGTGGAACGCTGCTGCAGGATGGCGGAGGCGCCGGATATGGTGGCCACGAACAGCCATTTCCTGACCGAAGGAGAAACATGCAACGCGACGTGCAGGCCGGTTTCGTGGACCGCCAGACCGCGGACGGGCGCCCAGCCGCGGTGGCCACCGTGCAGATCGACAATGACCGGGTGACGGTGACGGAGTGGCGGTTTCCTCCCGGCGGGGAAACCGGTTGGCATGTGCATCCCGTGGACTATGTCGTGGTTCCCATGAGCACCGGTTCGCTGACCCTGGAGACCAGCGAGGGGGCATCGGCCAGCCAGCTGACCGCGGGCCTTTCCTACACCCGCAAGGCGGGCAGCGAGCACAACGTTGTCAACGAGTCCGACGACGATTTTGTGTTCGTCGAGATCGAGCTGAAATAGCCCGGCCGGCAGAAGGCCGGTCGACCGCGGCTCAGCCGGTGACCACGTGCGCGTCGATGAGGACCGGGCCGTCGGCGGTAAGCGCCTTTTGGTAGGCGGCTTCGAATTCTTCGCGGGTGTTGGTGCGTTCGGCGGGGACGCCGTAGCCCTCGGCGATGGAGACGAAGTCGATGCCGCCGAGTTTCAGGCCGGGGACGTCGGGTACGCCCATGCGTTGGGCGAAGCCGGCGAGGGCGCCGTAGCCGGAGTTGTTGACGATGACGAACACGGTCCGCGTCTGCCGCCGGGCCGCGGTGTAGAGGGCGGTGATGCCGTAGTTGGCGGAGCCGTCACCCACGGTCGCGACGATGGTTTTCTCCGGGGCGCCCAGGGACATGCCCACCGCTGCGGGCAGGCCGAAGCCCAGGCCGCCGGAGGCCGGGAAGTGGTACATGCCCGGCCGGTCGATGGCGATGCGTTCGAGGTAGTCCAGGTCCAGCGTGGTGGTCTCGTTGACGTAGGCGACGGTGTCGTTGACGTGGGTGTTGAGGACTTCGAGGATTTCGGTGCCGGTCATGCCGTCCGGGGAGGTCCTGGCCGCCGGCAGCTCCCGGGTGCCCGGTTCGCCGCGCCGCCGGCCGCGGTCCTTCACGCCCTGGGCCAGGGTCTTGACCGCCCCTGCCACGTCGGCGACGACGGACCGGCCGAATGGTGCCCGGGTGGCCTCGCGCGCGTCCTGGGTGAGGTGGATGACGCGGGTTCCTTCTTCGAGATAATTGCTGGGTTCCCAGCGGTGGTACCGGAAGAGGGCGGCGCCGAGGACGAGCACGACGTCGTGGCCGGCGAGCCGGTCGCGGACGGACTTGATGCCCGGGACCAGGACCGCCTCGAAGTTCGGGTGGGTGGTCGGAAACGGGCCCCGCGAGGGGGAGGGCGCGACATAAACGGAGGCATCGGCCTTCTCCGCCAGGGCCACGACGGCGTCGAACACGGCCGGGTCTTCGACCGCGGCGGCGTCCACCTGCGGGCCGACGACCAGGGCCGGGTTCTTGGCACCGTCAACTGCCGCGATCAGTTCCCAGGCCAGGTCCTCGGTGAGGCCGCCGGCGGTGGCGACCGAGCGGTCGGTGAGCAGGGCGTCGTCGTCGAGGGCGGGCTCGGACCAGTCATCGAGGGGGACCGAAACGTAGACCGGTCCGCGGGGCTGGGTGCAGGTTTCGAACACGGCCTGGGACAGGGTGCGCGGCACGTCGTCGGCGGCCAGCGGCTCGTGCGAGTACTTGACCAGCGGTGCCGGCAGGGCCGCGGCGTCGGCGCTGGCGAGCATCACTTCCTGGCCGACGGTGCGGCGGACCTGCTGGCCGGCGAGGATGACCATCGGGATGTGCCCGTAATGGGCGTTGGTCAGGGCGCCCATGGCGTTGCCCGACCCGGAGGCGGCATGCAGGTTCACCAGCGCCGGCCGGCCGGTGGCGCGGGCATAGCCCTCGGCCATGCCCACGACCACCTGCTCGTGCAATCCGAGGACGAAGTCGAAGTCCCCGCCCAGGCCGGCGAGGAACGGAAGCTCGTTCGACCCGGGGTTGCCGAAAATCGTGGTCATCCCGTGTGCGCGGAACATCTCCAGCGTCGCCTCGAGAACCGTCTTCTTCTTGCCCGTCACTCTTCTGCTCCTCCAACTTCGCGAACGAGGCGGTCAATACTGCGACCGGCCGGCCCGGCGTCATGCCATTGGACGCAGCCTATGTGTGTGAATCACTAAATCCAACAGCCTCCGGGCTTCCCGAAGGCCTGGCCCTTTCGGCAGCGCCGGTAACGTAGGGACGCGCGGCAACGCGACGGCCCGGACGCGATAGCGTGGACCCATGATGGTCCGGGCGGTTCGGACCCGAAAGGAGCAGCATCGTGTCCATCGTCGTCATCAACGCGCTCAAGGTACCCGAGGGCTCGGGCACCGAATTGGAGGCGCGGTTCGCCGCGCGCAAGCACGCCGTCGACTCCGCTCCTGGGTTTGAGGGCTTCCAGCTGCTGCGTCCGGTCGCCGGCGAAGACCGCTACTTCGTGTACACCCAGTGGGCCACGCGGGAGGACTTCGAGAACTGGCGCGACAACCGTGCGCCGCGCGATCACGGCTCAAAGACCCCGGTGGCCAGTGGGTCGGAGCTGCTCGAGTTCGAGGTTGTCGAGCTCGCCGACTGACAACCCCGACTGGCAACAGAGTCACGGCTTGGGGCCGGACTTGCGGTCGGGCGAAACCCAGGCTGCCCGATTGGAGCTTCGAAACCCACCCGGTGTCCGCTGGGAGCTCCTTCCGGGAGAGGATCTCCTAGCGGTGGCGCATCCGGAACAAACCGGTGAGACCGCCGAGGACGAGGAGGCCCGCGGCCAGGGCCGCCAGCACACCGGGCGGCAAGGCCCCGTAAACCATCCCAAACCCGGCGGAGCCCAGCGCCTGTCCAATGGCCAGCGCGATGAAGAGCCACGAAGTCCCCGCTCCGGCACTGGCGGGCCACACGCTGCGCGCCCAGAGGATGAGCACGCCGGACAGGCTCATGTAGCCGGCACCGAATACGGCCATGCCGGCATAGGCGACCCAAGCGGTGCCGGTGGCTGCTGATACCGAGACCCCTGCAGTGGCGATGGCCAGGACAATGGCGAAAAAGGACCACGCTGCCTGCATTCCCAAGCGCCGGACCAGGGCCCCGGTGAGTATGCCGAGGACCCCGCCCAGGCCCAAGGCGATCCACAGCCATCCGACCCGAGCGGCAGCCACGGAACCGGCATCCGTAACCAGCGATGGTCCAAACGTCCAGATCAAGGCCGAGCCGGCGCCCGCAATGACCGCGGCCCCGGCGGGGACGATGAGAAGATGCCACGGGCCATGGCGTTCGGGGTTCGAGGCCGGCGCGGAGGCCGGGCGGGCAGAGGTGCCAAGATCCGCCCGTGCCCGGACGGGATACCACGCCGCGACCGCCGTCGCCGCGCACACCAGCGCCATGAGCGCCCATGCCCAGTGAATCGAAGTGACCACTGAGGCGACTATGCCGGCTCCCACGACGCCGACAGCGGTTCCGGAGTTCACCAGGGACTGTGCCGTCGCACTGGTGCGGCGTGCCACGAGCGCGTCAATAACCGGCACCAATGCCGGTGAGGCGAAGCCCCCGCCCATACCGCCGACGAACACAGCCGCCACGAACGTGCCCGGGGATGAGGCAACGGCCACTCCCAGGCAGCCGAGAGCAGCAGTGCCTCCGGCGAGGATGAGACCGGCCCGAGGCGCGCGGTCGACGAAGCGGGAGGCCGCCACGGCAGCCACCGAATAGGAGGTGAACTGCGCGCCCGCAGCCCATCCCAGCACCCCGGTAAGTTCCGGCCGCTGCGCGGCCAAGAGCGGGGCGAAGAGGCCGACCCCGAACCGTGCCATGCCGTAGGTGGCCGCGATCAACAGCATTCCGGCCAGCGCCACGCCGAGGCCGGAGCCTGCTCGGCGACCCGCCGCGGTCCTCCCCATGCCGGGCACCTCCACCCATAACGCCCGTTACGCCATAACGAGCGTTACACTAGCCCCATGCCTGACCTCCTGACTACCCGCGACCGCATCCTGAATGCCGCCGAGATGCACTTCTTCCAAGAAGGCATCTCCGTCACGGGGGTGGATCGCGTTGCCGCATCGGCCGGGGTGGCGATCGTGACCCTGTACAAGCACTTCGGTTCCAAGGACAACCTCCTGCGCGAAGTGCTCTCCCGCCGGCTCGAGGCCTGGAGCGAACACTGGGATGACGCCGTAGCGGCCGCTGCGTCCGCGGAGGAACGGCTACTCGCGGTTTTTGACGCCGTCGAGTCCTTCCGTGCGGCAGCGAACCCGACCCAGTGGTGCAGTTTCCTGGCCACCGCGTCGGAACGGCCCACGCCCAAGGACGGTGAGGCCGACCCGGTCTTCGCACTGATCCGCCAGGACACGCAGATGGTTACGGAGCGGCTGGCACGGCTGGCGCAGGAAGCCGGATGCCCCGACCCTGACGCGCTGGCTTCAGCGCTGCTGCTGCTTTACAACGGCGTCCTGGGCAGCCTGCTGCGGGGAGCTCCGGCCGCTCCGGTGAGGCATGCGCGCAACGTCGCGCGCATGATCATCGAGTCGGGGGTAGGCCAGGATCAAGCCGCCCGGTCATAGGGGCAAGCTTCCGTTATCGTTAGGGCATGCCCGAGATGCCGGAAGTGCAGGGACTCGTCGACTTCCTGCGGCTGAAGCTCATCCCGACCGACGCCCCGCCGGCCCAGGTGGCCAAAGTGGAGGTGCTGTCCTTCTCCGTGTTGAAAACGGCGGACGTGCCGCCGGAAACGATGGGAGCCGAGCCGGTGTCCGCGGTCTCGCGCCGCGGGAAGTTCATCGTCATCACCGCGGGGCAGACGCACCTGGTGATGCATCTGGCCAAGGCCGGGTGGCTCCGCTGGTCGGATGCGCTGAAGCCCGAACCCCTGCGGCCCGGCAAGGGCCCCATTGCGCTGCGCGTGCGGTTCGCCGCCGCCGACGGCGCCGGCCAGCCCGGGTTCGACCTGACCGAAGCAGGCACCAAGAAATCGCTGGCCGCCTACGTGGTCAAGGACCCGATGGATGTGCCGGGCATCGCCCGCCTGGGACCCGACGCGCTCGACGTCGACCACGCGGCGTTCGCGCGGATGCTCGCCTCCCACTCGGGACAGATCAAGGGCCTGCTGCGGGACCAGTCGGCGATCGCGGGCATCGGGAATGCCTACAGCGACGAGATCCTGCACGCGGCGAAGCTCTCGCCGTTCGCCAACGCCTCGAAGCTGGATGCAGAGGACGTGGAGCGGTTGTTTTGGGCGATGCACCAGGTGCTCGAGTCGGCGATTGCCCACGCCTCCGGCCGACCGGCCAGCGAGCTGAAGGATTCCAAGCGCAAAGCCATGCGCGTGCACGCCCGAACCGGCGAGCCGTGCCCGGTGTGCGGCGACACGGTCCGGGAAGTGTCCTTCGCGGATTCCTCGCTGCAGTACTGCCCCAGCTGCCAGACCGGCGGGAAGCTGCTGGCGGACCGGCGGATGTCCAAGTTCCTCAAGTGAAACTGCTGCGGTCTGCGGTCCGGTTTTTCACCGTAGATATTCGCGGTGCTCCTTGACGGGTGGTTCCTCCGACCGCGGTATCTTCAAAAGGGACGACGCGTACTGCGGGAAAGAGGGGGGGGCATGATCGCTGAGCCATACGAGGCAACACCTCGTGCCTGAATTTGGTTTCGGATTACACCACATTCAGCTCGCACTGCCGCCGGGTGGTGAGGATGATTGCCGGAAGTTTTACCTCGAAGTCCTTGGGCTCACGGAGGTTCAAAAGCCACCGATTTTGGCTGCGCGTGGTGGGCTGTGGGTGCGCGCCGATAACCTAGAGATTCATCTAGGAGTCGAGGAAAATTTCCGTCCTCAGCGGAAGGCACATCCCGGAATCCTCGTTCGGGACATCGATGCACTGGCCCGGCGGATAGAAGCTCATGGGCATGCACCCGAATGGGATGACAATTTCCCTGGAATGCGCCGGTTCTACCTACGGGACAACCACGGAAATCGGCTTGAGTTTCTCTCGCCTCATAGCGGGTAGAAGAGCAGAGGGTGGCGGAAGCAGGTTTGCGTCCGCCACCCTCACTGCACCACCGATCAGGCGTGCGCCGCGCCGGCGCCGGCCGCCGCCGTCGTTGTTTCCGTTGTCCGGCTGCCGCGGATGAGGTCCGCGCAGCGTTCGCCGATCATCATGACGGTCAGGTTCGGGTTGACCGTCACGTGCTCGGGCATGACCGACGCGTCCGCCACGCGCAGGCCGGTGACGCCCTTGACCCGCAGCTCGGAGTCCAGCGGGGACATCGCGTCGTCGTCCGGTCCCATGCGCACGGTGCCGACGGGGTGGTAGACGGTGTTGTGCGTCTTGCGGATGTAGTCCTGCAGCTCTTCGTCCGTCTGCGCCTCGACGCCCGGCGACAGCTCCCGGCCGGCCCACTCCGCCATCGCCGGCTGCGCGGCGATCTCGCGGGCCTTGCGGATGCCGGCGACCATCACGCGCATGTCGTGGCCCTCGGGGTCGGTGAAGTACCGGGGATCGACCATGGGCTTGTCACGGAAGTCGCGGCTGCGCAGCCGGACGGTGCCGCGGGAGCGGGCGTGCGTGACGTTCGGGGTCAGGCTGAAGCCGTTCTCCGTGGTGGGGTAGCCGTGCCGCAGGGTGTTCATGTCGAACGGCACCGAGCCGTAGTGCATCATCAGGTCCGGGCGGTCCAGGCCCTCCTCGGTGGGGGTGAAGATGCCGATCTCCCACCACTGGGTGGATGCGGTGACCATCGGCTGCTTCGCCTCGAACTGGACCACGCCCTCGGGGTGGTCCTGCAAGTGCTCGCCTACGCCGGGGGAGTCCACCACCACGTCGATGCCGTGCTCCGCCAGGTGGGCGGCCGGCCCGATGCCGGAGAGCATCAGCAGCTTCGGCGAATCGATGGCGCCGGTGGACAGCACTACCTCGCGCCGCGCGGACAGTGTGTGCGTGCGGCCGAAGGCATTGTCCACGATCTCGACGCCGGTGCAGCGCTTGTCCGCGTCGAACACCAGCCGGCGGGCACGCAGGCCGGTCAGCAGGGTGAAGTTCTCCCGCTCGATGATCGGGTGGATGTAGGACACGGAACTGGAGGAACGCGTGCCGTCCGCCCGGCTGTTGATCTGGAAGAAGTTGGCGCCGTTGACCACGGTGGTGCCGTCGTTGAACGTGGCCCGCGGGATGCCGGCCTGTTCGCAGGCATCCAGCAGCGCGACGCCGGTGGGATCGGCCGGCGGGACGTTCATGACGTGAACGGGGCCGGAGTCGCCGTGGTGCGGGGCGTCCGGGCCGGCGTCCTCGTTGGTCTCCAGCCGCTTGTACAGCGGGTAGGCGGCCTCGGCGTTCCAGCCGGTGACCCCGTGCTTGGACTCCCACTCGTCCAGGTCCTCGCGCGGGGCCCAGAATGCGATGCAGGAGTTGTGGCTGGAGCAGCCGCCCATGACCTTCGCCCGGGAGTGGCGCATGAAGGAGTTGCCGTTCTCCTGCGGCTCGATCGGGTAGTCCCAGTCGTAGCCGGACTCGAGCAGCTCCATCCAGCGGTCCAGCTGCAGGACCTCGGGCACGCCGCGGTCGTCCGGGCCGGCCTCCACCAGTGCCACGGACACCGCGGGGTCTTCGCTCAGGCGGGCGGCGACGGCGGCGCCGGCGGATCCCCCGCCGACGACGATGTAGTCGAAGTCCCGGTCGATAAGGTTCTCGACGTTGTCGATGTGCATCAGTTCTCCTTGCGGTGGTCAGCGAACCAGCCGGTCACCTGCGGGCTGGTGTTCTGGTAGATGTGCTTGGACTCCTGGTACTCGGCCAAGCCGGTGGGGCCGAGCTCGCGGCCCACGCCGGACTGGCCGAAGCCGCCCCATTCGGCCTGCGGGAGGTAGGGGTGGAAGTCGTTGATCCAGATGGTGCCGTGGCGCAGCCGGCCGGCCACGCGCTGGGCCTTGCCGGCGTCCTGGGTCCAGACGGCTCCGGCCAGGCCGTAGATCGTGTCGTTGGCGGTGGCCACTGCCTCGTCCTCGTCGCGGAACGTCTCCACCGTCACCACCGGGCCGAAGGCTTCGTCCACGACCACGGACATCCCCCGCTCCACGCGGTCCAGGACGGTGGGCAGGTAGTAGAAACCGTCGTCGTACTCGGGGCCCTCGGGGGCGGCGCCGCCGCAGCGCAGCCGCGCGCCCTCCTCCACGCCGCGCTTCACGTAGGCGTCCACCTTCTCCCGGTGCGCCGCCGAGATCAGCGGGCCGGTTTCCGCGGCCTCGTCGAAGGGGCCGCCCAGGCGGATGCCCTCGGCGCGGCGGACGAGCTCGTCCACGAAGCGCTCGGCGATCGATTCCTCGACCAGCAGGCGGGCGCCGGCGGAGCAGACCTGCCCGGAGTGGACGAAGGCCGCGTTCAGGGCGTTGTCCACGGCGGCGTCGAAGTCGGCGTCGGCGAACACCACGTTCGGGTTCTTACCGCCGAGTTCCAGTGCCACCTTCTTCACGGTGCCGGCGGCGGCCGCCGCGACGACCTTGCCGGTCACCAGGCCGCCGGTGAAGGAGACAAGGTCGACATCGGGGTGTTCGGAGAGCGGTGCGCCCGCCTCCGCGCCGGGGCCGGTGACCAGGTTCGCTACGCCGTCCGGCAGGCCCAGGTCCTTGAGCAGTTCCATGGTCAGGATGGCCGTGGACGGGGTGAGCTCGGCGGGCTTGAGCACGAAGGTGCAGCCGGCGGCCAGCGCGGGCGCGATCTTCCACGCGGCCTGCAGCAGCGGGTAGTTCCAGGGCGTGATCATGCCGCAGACGCCCACCGGCTCGTGGACAATGCGGCTGACGACGGCGGGGTCCCCGGCATCGACCACGCGGCCCGCCTGCTGCGAGGCGATCTTGCCGAAGTACTCGAAGGAGGCGGCGATGTCGTCCATGTCCATGCGGCTTTCGACGATCCGCTTGCCGGTGTCCAGCGACTCGGCGCGGGCGAACTCCTCGCGGCGCTCCCGCAGGCCGGCGGCAACCTTGAGCAGGAAGTCACCCCGCTCGGGCGCCGGGACGGCGGCCCAGACGCCGGAGTCGAAGGCGGCGCGGGCGGCGGCAATGGCCCGCTCGGTGTCGGCGCGGCCGGCCTCGGACACGGTGGCGACAACCTGGCCGTCGGCCGGATTGCGGATCTCGCGCACTGCGCCGTCGGCGGCCGGCTCCCAGGCGCCGTTGATGAACAGGGTGGAGGCGGGGGTGGTCATGGTGTCTCCTTCGGAAGTGCGGCGACGGGTTCTGGGACGGCGGCGACGGGTTCGTCGACGGTGTCGTAATCGGTTTCCCAGTCCGCCTTGGGCGGGACGTTTTCCGCGGCGGTGCTGTAGGGCAGCGTCGCGCGGTGCTGGTGCAGGAACTCGAGGTGCACCTCGTAGTGGTCCAGCACATCGGCGATGACCTCGTCCTTGCTGTACCCCATGAGGTCGTAGCCGTGGCTGCCCTCGAGCGAGAACACCTCGATCCGGTAGTACTTGCCGCCCGCGGCGGACGAGCGCGCATAGGACGGGACGTCGTTCTGCACCGGATAGATCTGGTACTTGAAGGTGCGTTCGCCGTCGAGCTCCACGCAGAGGTCGGCGGTGTCGATCCCGAAGGCGTCGACGGTGCTGGTCTTCAGCGTGGCCTCCAGCCCGCGGGCGGCGAGGTCGGCGCGGACGTCGGACAGAGCGGGCACGGCGACCTCGGCCACGAAGCGCTGGGCCTGCCGGCGGCCCGGGTAGTTCATGGCCCGGGCCAGGCGCTGGCGCCAGCCGCGGCGGCCGTCCGCCCCGTGCGGCACGTTGGTGCGGGAGTTCAGCACGGCGTGCAGGCCGGCCTGGTAGCTGTCGGCCAGGGCCGTCTCCAGCCGCAGCGCCTTGTAGAGGCCCAGCATGATGAAGACCAGCACCACCGAGAACGGCAGGCCCATGATGACGGTGGCGCTCTGCAGCGTGGGCACCCCGCCCACCAGCAGCATGGCCAGGGTCAGCAGGCCGGTGGCGACGGACCAGAAGACGCGCAGCCACTTGGGGCCGTCGGAATCGGCGTCCTTGAGGTACGAGGTGAAGTTGCTCATCACGAGGGCACCCGAATCGGCGCTGGTGACGTAGAACAGCAGCCCGGTAAAGGTGGCGATCGCGGCGCTGAGCGGGGCCATCGGGTACTGCTCCAGCAGACCGTAGAAGGCGCGCTCCGGCTGGCTCATGGCCACCTCGCCGAAGGCGGTGTTGCCGCTCATCACGATCTCGAGGGCGCTGTTGCCGAAGATCGAGATCCACAGCAGGATGAAGGCGAACGGCACCACCAGCACCCCGACGACGAACTCGCGCAGCGTGCGTCCGCGCGAGATGCGCGCCAGGAACAGGCCCACGAAGGGAGCCCAGGCGATCCACCAGGCCCAGAAGAACAGCGTCCAGCCGTTCAGCCAGTCGTCCGGCCGGTCGTAGGCAAAGGTGTCCAGGGCCATCGACGGGAAGCGGGAGAGCGTGTCGCCGATGTTGGTCACGATGCCGTCGAACAAGTAGCGGGTGGAACCGGTGATCAGGATGAAGACCATCAGGGAGATCGCCAGAATGACGTTGAGTTCGGACAGCCGGCGGATGCCCTTTTCAATCCCGGTGAGCACCGAAATCGTCGCCATCACCACTGCCACGGCGATCAGGGCGATCTGCACGATGGTGTTTTCCGGAATGCCGAACTGGAAGCTCAGGCCGTAGTTCAGCTGTGCGACGCCGATGCCCAGGCTGGTGGCAATGCCGAAGATGGTGCCCAGCATGGCGGCAATATCGACAGCGTGGCCCACCGGCCCGTGGATTCGCTTGCCGAGGATCGGGTAGAGCGCCGAGCGGATGCTCAGCGGCAGGTTGTGCCGGAAGGCGAAGTAGCCCAGCGCCAGCCCCATGAGGGCGTAGAGTCCCCAGCCGAGGATGCCGTAGTGGAACAAGGTCCAGACCACGGCCTGCCGGGCGGCTTCGACGGTGGAGCCGTCGCCCGTGGGCGGTGCCAGGTACTGGGTGACCGGCTCCGCAACCGAGAAGAACATCAGGTCAATCCCGATACCCGCGGCGAAGAGCATCGCGGTCCAGGTAAAAATGTTGAAGGTGGGTCGCGAATGGTCCGGCCCCAGCCGGGTCTTGCCCACGCGCGACATGGCCACGAAGAGGACAAAGACGAGGACCGAGACGACGATCAGCGAGTACCACCAGCCGAAGGTCGAGCCAACCCATGTGACGGCGCTGCCGATCACCGCGTCGGCCGACTCCCGGTCCAGGATGGCCCACAGCGCGATGCCGAGGACACCTGCCGCGGAGCCGATAAAGACGGTCTTGTTAACCCGCGTCCGCGGCTCGGGTGCGGCGGCGGTGCCGGGGGGAGGCGCCGGTGGGGCGGCTCCGGGCGCCGTCGTCGGGCGCTTACTGTGTTCGTCGTCGAGCGTGGGCTCGCCGGTCTCGGGCGGCGTACTCATATCGGTCTCGTACCTCGCATCGTAGGGGTGCTGGTCGCGGTCTCGCTGTTGTCTTCGCCGGGTGAGGGCAACTCTCGACGCTAGCAAGAGCAGGAATTAACCTGCCTGCGCGCGTATAGCACATTAGTTAAGTGAGGAAGGTTACCCGGTTACGTGGGGAGACTCACGCCTATATCCCCGCGTGTTCTGTTTACGCAAGGGTGTGTGCAGTTCGGGCACCTCGCCCGGGGAGGGGAAGCACGCCCGTTCGCGGTCAGCTCGTGCGCAACACGCTTGCGGCACGCGTCAATTGCCAGGTCAGTATGGCGCCGAGCAGGGCGAAAGCGCACGTCATCCACCAGGTCGAATGCCACCCTCCGGATATCGTTGCTACCCACGCCATGAGCGGCGGGCCGGCGAAATTTCCGACGTTGAATATTTGCTGCATCAAGCCGATGACTGCGGGGACAGACCCGTCGGGCGGCGCCAGTCCCACCGCCACGCGGGTCAGGATGGCCGGCGCCATGCCGCCGACCAAGGAGAAGATCATGGCGAAGGTGAATTGCCCGGCGAGGCCGGAAGATCCCGCCGGCCAGGGCACGGCAAAGATCGCCACTGAGGTGACCGCCATGGTGCCGAACGTAACCATCAGCAGGGCTCTTGGGCCGGATCCGCGTTGCAAAAGCAGCCCGGATGCCAGCGCGCCGATGGCGTTGACGCCTCCCACCGCCGCGGACAGCAAACCCGGCCAGGGGCTGTCGAGTCCGGCGGCGCTGTATATCGACGGGAGGAACCCCATGACTGCCATCCATTGGACGGTGTAGCAAGCGAAGACGGCGCCAGCGGTCCACGGTGCTTGATGACGCAAGGTGGCCCGCACACGTCGCCCCGATTCAGGAATACTGCCCGCCGTCATGGCTGCAAGCGGATCCCGCGGAACCCAGCGCAGCACCGGGATTACCGGGGCCAAGGCAAGGGCCGCCATGACAATCCACCATGCGCGCCAGTCCATGGCTTGCAGTGCCAGGGCAGCGGTGGAAAAGCCGAGCAACGCAGCTGTGCCTTGGAAGGCACCCCAGCTCGCCATGGCGATGTTCATGCGTCCCGGAGGGCAACTGCGTTGGATCAAAGGAGGCGCCAACACTGTGCAGAGCAGAAACCCCACGCCTTCGATGGTCCGCGAAACCATGAGAACCGCGACGCTGGGCGCCACGGCACCGAGCAGGGAACCGCCGGCCAAAAGCAGGAGGCCGAGGATCAGCAG
Organism: Arthrobacter sp. Y3225116; assembly: GCF_059091245.1. Taxonomy (NCBI): domain Bacteria; kingdom Bacillati; phylum Actinomycetota; class Actinomycetes; order Micrococcales; family Micrococcaceae; genus Arthrobacter; species Arthrobacter sp. Y3225116. The sequence continues at coordinate 15,174 of NZ_JBNHGL010000001.1, read as the reverse complement.
GCGACGGAGCCCGAAGACTTCACCCGACCAGGCGACCAAGAGGCCGCCGAGCATGCTTGCCACCTGAATGATCCCCACGAGCAAGCCGGCGAGGACCAAAGAAATCCCAAGTTCCGCTTGAATGGCAGCCAAGGCATTCGGCAGCTTCCAAATATGGGTCGCAGCCGCGATGCCAGCGAGGACGACGACGATCCACCCGAGGTTGCTTTCGGGGCGGAGGTTCCCACCCACAGCTTGGCCGGAAGCCTGCAGTTGGCCTGCGGGTACGGGCGGCTGCGGCACGTTGAAGCTCCTTGGGGTGGTTTGGCACCAGTTTGCCGCAGGAAACCGGCCAGCGATCGGCGAATTTCCGTCCAATGGAAGGCGCCGGGGTGGCCCTGGGGTGAAACTGCATCAGCTGCCGGTGCCAAGTCCTCCCTCGCGCAGGATGCTCACGAGCAATTCCACAACGTGGCTGGGCTGGCGCTCGCTGGACCAGAGGGCGGCAGCCTGCAACGGGGGAATATCGTCGGACAACTCCCGGAGGACGACCGGCGTCGTGCCCATGCCGCGCACGGAATCAGGTACCAAAGACACGCCCAGGCCGGATGCCACCAACGGAATGGCCGTCTGCAGCGTTGCCACCCTTCGCGTCTGCGGCGGGGTCAGGCCCAGCCCGTCCCACAGCGTGTCGAAGAGCTCCGGCAAACCGCGGATCCTCAACGACCTGCGCGGCATGATCCAGGTCTCGCCATGCAGTTCGGCCAGGCTAAGCCGCTCCGGGGCATCCGAGAAGGATGGGGGCAAAGCCAGCAGCATCGGAAGATCTCCGGCATGAAGGACGTGCAGCGAGGAGCGGTAGGAATCTTGCAATTGATCGCAACTAAGCGTTGCGATCAGGCCGACGTCCGCCTCGTTGGACAGCACCATCTCAAGAACTTTCGCGGGGGGCGGATCGGCCACGGTGATGTCGGTAGTGGGGGAGTCTGAAACAAATCTCCGAAGCAGGCGCGGAAGAAGGAACCACGTAATGGTGGGGACTGAAGCGATCGACAATCGGCCATCCGTGCCGATGACTCCGTTGCGCATGTCATCCCGCAGTTGGTACAGATCCTGAAGAATCCGCTCGGCCTCCTCCGCGAAATGGGAGCCAGCTTCCGTCAGCCGTACCCCTCTCGCTTCGCGGGCCAGCAGGGGGCGGCCTAAGTCGGCCTCCAGCTTGGCGATCGAGATGGACAGCGGCGGCTGAGTCATGTGGAGCGACTCCGCCGCGCGAGAGATCGACCCTTCGGTGGCGACCCGAAGGAAGTACTCAAGCTGCCGTAGTTCCATATATCAAATATATGTCACCCCCGCTAAAAAAATAATAGACGAATGTCTGAGTGGCAGATCACACTGAGATCTGCAAGTCTCTGGAACTCCATCGGGTTCCTCTCTTTGATCCTAAGGACACGCCGTGACATTCACTGCTGCCGATGCTTCCACGCGGCATCCGGCGAAAGGCCGGGCGGCCGGTGGACCGGAACCGGTTTCGGGGCGGCCGCGCCTACTGAGGCGGGGCACGTCCCGCCGGGTGCCCTGGCGCGGCGCCGCCACCGTTGCCGCCCTCCTCCTGCTGTGGGAGGTGGCCTCGCGCGCCGGGCTAATCCCTGCAAGTTCGCTGCCTCCGGCCAGCGAAGTGCTGGCCGCATGGCCGGCGCTCGCCGCCGCGCCTGCCTTTTGGGCCGCTGTGGGCCACACCTTGGCCAGCGCCCTCGGCGGACTGGGAATAGTAGTCCTCATTGCGGTGCCGCTGGCCTTGGCTATTGGCCTCAGCCGCTTTGCCCGCGAATCCACCTGGCTCGTCATCGAGTTCCTGAAGCCCATACCGCCGGTCGCGATGATTCCGCTGGGACTGCTGCTCTGGGGGCCGTCAGAGACGATGAAGCTCATGCTCATCTGCTTCGGTGCGCTGTGGCCGTTCCTGACCCAGATGGTTTACGGCATTGGACAGGTCGACCACGTCGCCCTGGACATGGCCCGCAGTTACCGGCTGAAGGCCTGGCTGACCACCAGCCGGATAGTGGTTCCGAGCCTGCTGCCCTTCGCGGCTACCGGCCTGCGCGTTTCCGCCTCCATCGCCATCGTGGTCTCAGTCGTGACTGAGTTGATCGGCGGCGCGGCGGGCCTCGGCCGCGACATCATGATCGCCCAATCCTCGGGGAACCTGCCCGCCATGTATGCCCTCATCCTGACTACCGGACTGCTTGGGCTGCTCATCAATTTCGCCTTCGCCGCGGCGGAACGTCCCCTGCTCTTCTGGCACCCCTCCCAGCGAAAGGATGCCGAGCGATGAACCGCACACTTCCAGTCCTGCGCACCGCTGCTCTGCGGCTGTGGCTCCCCGTCCTGCTCGTTGCCGCGTGGTGGTTCACCTCTGCCGGCAGCCAGAACATCTATTTCCCGCCGTTGGCCACCATCATGGAAACCTTCGCCCAGGACTGGCTGGGCAGCCGCGTTACCACCGATCTGCTGCCGTCGCTGGGCAAGTTCGGCCTGGGATTTCTGATTTCGGCCCTGGGCGGTGTCGCGCTGGGAACCTGGTTGGGCCTGTCGCCGGCGGCGCGTGAAGCCGCAGAACCCGTCGTCCAGTTCCTTCGATCGCTTCCGCCACCTGTCCTCCTGCCGATCGGGCTGCTGTTCTTCGGCATCACCGGGACCATGAACGTCGCCATCATTGTCATGGGCGCCATCTGGCCCACGGTGCTCAACACGGCCGACGGCGTCCGCAGCCTGGACGGCCAGATGGCGGACATGGCGCGCAGCTACCGCCTCACTTTCGCGCAGCGGTTGCTGTCCGTGGTGCTGCCGAACGCTGCCCCGCAGATCTTCGCCGGGCTGCGCACCACGCTGCAGCTTTCGATCATCCTCATCGTAGTCAGCGAGATGGTCGCGGCCGTCAGCGGTGTGGGCTATTACGTGCTCAATTCACAACAGACCTTTGCCGTGGCCGAAACGTGGGCGGGCACTCTGGTCCTGGGCGTTATCGGCTACCTGTCCACCCTCGTATTTCTCGCCGTCGAGAAACGAGTTCTGAGCTGGCAGCACGGCATGCGCCGTGCCGCAGGAGGAGAATGAAAATGCAAGAATCAACCACGGACGCACCGGTTGGGCTCGGGCTCCGGCCGGAGCAGGCCGTCGTCGAACTCCGCGACCTGCGCAAGTCCTACGGATCGGGCAATACGGCCGTTCCCATTCTCGACGGCGTCAATTTTGAGGTCCGTCGTGGCGAGTTTGTCTGTGTTGTCGGCCCATCCGGTTCCGGCAAAACGACGTTGCTCAAGTGCATCGCAGGCCTTCTCAAGCCCACCGCGGGCCGCACCGTCTTCGAAGGCGAAGAAGTCGTTGAACCGCCGGCCAAGCTCGCCGTCGTCTTCCAGGATTACAGCCGCAGCCTGCTGCCGTGGATGACCATTCGCCGCAACATTGCCTTGCCGCTGCGCAACAAGTTCCCGAAAGGGGAACGGGATGCGCGCATCGACGAGGCACTCGAAAGTGTGGGACTGGCAGGCAAGGGCCACCTGTACCCGTGGCAAATGTCCGGCGGTATGCAGCAACGCGCAGCCATCGCGCGCGGGCTCGCCTACCAACCGGACGTGCTGCTGATGGACGAACCGTTCGCGGCCGTTGACGCGCAGACACGGATCGACCTGGAGGACCTGGTCTTGGAGATCCGCGCCAAATACAACACGACCGTCCTGTTTGTCACGCACGATATCGACGAGGCCGTCTATCTCGCGGACCGCGTCATCATCCTGTCCGGAGCTCCGACGAGTGTCAGCCACAACATCTCCGTCGACCTGCCCCGCCCCCGTCACCAGGTGGAGACGAAGCGGGAACCGCGCTTCGCAGAGCTACGCTCCTTCGTCTTCGAACAAATCCAAGCCGCCAAGTCCAACGCCGTGCGCAACCGCGCCGACGCCTAACGCCGCCCCATTTTACGTCCCCGAGAGGATTACATCCCATGCGAGTAACCAAGACATCCTTCGCTGCGGCATCCGCCGCAGCAGCACTGTCCCTGTTCCTGGCCGGCTGCGGCGGTTCGGCACCGGCCGGCGATTCCACTGCTGCCGCCGGGGCAGCTGCCGCCACGGAGATCAAGGTCGGCCTAATTCCGGTCGCTGAATTCTTCCCGGTCTACGTCGCGGAAGACCAGGGATTCTTTGATGAGGCAGGACTGGATGTCACGATCGAATCCATGTCGAATGCTGCCTCGATCGTTCCTTCAGTTCTCAACGGCCAGTTGAATATCGGTACTGCCGCCACGCCGCCCTTCCTTACCGCCATTGAGAAGAACATTCCCGTTACCGCCGTCGCCAACGCCGGCAACACAACCTCGGTGGCAGGCGAAGACACCGGAGCGTTTGTGGTGGCGGCCGACAGCGCCATCACGTCTCCGAGCGACCTCGAGGGCAAAACAGTAGCGGTGAATGCGCTGAGCTCCTTGCCTCACGTCGCCGCGGCTGCCCGCATCGCTGCCGACGGCGGCGATGCGGACGCTGTGAAGTTCGTTGCCATGCCGTTCACCGACATGCTGGCCGCACTGCAGCAGAAGAGGGTGGATGCCATTCTTCCGGTGGAGCCCTTCATGTCACAGAGCCTCGAGGCAGGGGCCAAGAGCATCTCCCCGCTGTATACCGATGTTTACCCCGCCGGAACAACTCACACGCTGTACTTCGCGTCCAAGCAATTCGCAGCCGAGAATGCCGGGGCCATGGCTGGCTTTCGGGACGCGGTGGCCAAGGCTAATGACCTGATCTCCCAAGACGTGTCGGTACTGCGCGCCGCTTTGGTAGAGCATGGTGGAATGGCTGAATCCACGGCGGAAACCGTAAACCTGCCCGCGTACGAGACGGACTTCAACATCGAAGGCATGAAGGTACTGGCGGCTAAGATGAAGGAGAACGGCTTCCTGACCACCGACGTGGACGTCGAGGGGTCGATCCTGAAGTAAACCAGAACTTTCCCGGCCGGGCGCCACGGTGCCCGGCCGGCGCCGGTTTCGGACCATGCGATCGCCGGGACGCCGTCGGAGGAGGTTTCGTGGCCAATCCATATCCACGCAAGGCGAAGTCAACGGAGGCCGCAGCGCCCGAGCCGCAGAATACTGTGACGGCCAAGGCCTTGTCGCTGTTGGCTACTTTCGACCCCGAAAACAGCCGGCATTCCCTCAGTGAGATGGCCCGGCGCGCCGGCCTGCCCGTGGCCACCGCGCACCGCTTGGCGAACGAACTGGTGGCTTGGGGAGCTTTGGAACGTGTCGGCGGCGCATATTTTATCGGACACCGAATCTGGAGGCTGGGCCTGCTGGCGCCGGTACGGCAAAACATTACCGAATTGGCTGCCCCCTACATGCAGGACGTCCTGTTCGTCACCCAAAACGTGGTAAATCTCTTCATCCTCGACGGCGAAGAGGCGTTGCTCTTGGAACGGATCTCAGGAACCAGGGCAGGCCTGCCGTTCCGCAGGGTGGGGGCGCGCATGCCGCTGCATGCGAGTGCCGCCGGCAAAGTCTTTTTGGCCTTCGGGCCCGCGCTTGTTCGGGAGATGCCCGGCCGCCGGATGGAGGCCCAGACCGAACACACCATCACTGATCCGGTCGCGCTGAAAGTCGAACTCGAACGGGTTCGCTCCCGCGGCTTCGCCACGACGAATGAAGAAGCCGGCCTGGACAACTATGCCGTGGCCGTGCCGGTCCTGATGTCCAATGGCACCTGCACCGCGGCACTCGGTGTAGTCGCCCAGGGAGGGCCTCCATCCGTCGGGTCCGTGGTTCCAGTGCTTCGCATTGCGGCCCGGAGCATCGCCCGCCGGCTTGCTGCCGGCAGCGGGTACTGACTCGCGGACTTCCTGCCGCTGGCTGCCGCAGGGCTTTCCATTGGCCGGAAAGGGCGCGGGGGACTGTGGCGCCGCGCACCTAGCATGGTGATCACTGCCTCAACCGCACTGCGGGGCCGGCGCGATTTACCCGATATCTAGGAGCGGTACAGCATGACAACCACTGCCCCAGTGATGGCTCCAGCAGTCATTGATACCACCATAGAGGCCGTGGAACACGTTGCCGACGGTGTTGCCTCCCTGGTACTGCGCCGCACCGACGGCCAGCCCTTCTCCCCCTGGGAACCCGGAGCTCACATTGACGTGTTTCTGGAGGAGGGGCTGATTCGGCAATATTCGTTGTGCTCGACACCCAACGACCTCAACACCCTGCGCATCGGAGTGCTCCGAGTACCGGACTCCAGGGGCGGCTCACAGCATGTGCATGAGAAGCTTGCCGTCGGGGCGCCGCTGGCCATCTCGGCCCCGCGCAACAATTTTCCGTTGGCAGATTCACGCAAGTACTTGTTCCTCGCGGGCGGCATTGGCATCACACCCATCATCCCGATGATTGAGGCAGCGGAGACTGCTGGCCGGGAATGGGTGCTCTACTACGGAGGGCGCAGCCGGGACACGATGGCCTTCGCCGACCGCCTCGTCGCTCAATACGGCGAGGAGCGCGTGCGCATCGTGGCCGAGGACACTGACGGCCGCATGGACCTGCAGAGAATCTTGGGAATGCCGCGGGCCCACATGCTCGTTTATGCCTGCGGTCCCGGAGGCATGCTCAATGCGGTCGAAGACTTCTGCATGGGCTGGCCTCCAGGGGCCCTCCACACCGAGCGGTTCGTCGCGGATTCCCTCGGCGCCGGCGCCAATGCCGAGCCGTTCGACGTTGAACTCGCCCGCACTGGCGGTACCGTGACCGTGGCGGCTAACCAGACGATCTTGGAGGCAGTGGAGCAGGTCGGGGCCCGGGTGCTGTCGAGCTGCCGCGCGGGGTTGTGCGGAACCTGCGAAACGCGGATCCTCTCCGGCGAGCCGGAACACCGCGATGCCGTCCTCACCCAGGAAGACAAGGATGCCGGCGAGATCATGCTGGTTTGCGTCTCCCGTGCAGCTGCCGGCTGTGACCGGCTCGTCCTCGACCTCTGACCGTTCCAGGAGCAATCATGACCATCACATCGCACGAACCCGCAGTCATCGCTGAGGATCCGTTCAGCCCGGCAGTCATCACCGACCCGTACCCGTTCCTTACGCGCCTTCGCGACGCCGGGGCAGTTACCTGGCTTGAGTCCGCCGGAAGCTACGCGGTCGCCGGTTACGAGGAGGTGTACGAGGTCCTCACTGATTTTGAGACGTATTGCTCCTCCGGTGGCCTCGGTCCCCGGGACATTCGCAAGGACGAGGGGTGGCGGCCGCCGAGCATCCTCGAGTCGGACCCGCCGATCCACACCGTGATGCGCCGGGCGCTGACCGGCGTCATCAATCCCGGGACCGTGCGTGCGCTGCGCGCTCCCTTCACGCCCCCGGCAGAGGAGTTGGCCAGCGACCTGGCCCGACGCCCGGGGTTCGATATCGTGAAGGATCTTGCTGAAAAATATCCGCTGCGGGTCTTCCCCGACGCCGTCGGCATCCCAGACGAAGGCCGTGAGCACCTGCTGCCTTACGGGAACATGGTGTTCAACGCGTTCGGACCGGAGAACTACATCTTCCAGCAGGCATTTGCCCACGGTGACGAGCACGCGGCCGCCGTGATGAAGAGCTGCGCCCGGGAATCCCTGGACGATGTCGGTTTCGGCGCCCGCATTTGGGACAAGGTCGGCGAAGGGCTGATCACGGAACAGCAAGCAACGCTGTTGGTGCGCGCGCTGTTGTCCGCCGGGGTGGACACGACGGTGTTCGGCATCGGCAATACCCTGTCAGTACTGTCCCGCAGCCCAGACGTGTGGGCCAAGCTGCGCGAGAACCCCACCATGGCCAAGTTCGCCATCGACGAGGCGCTGCGGCTGGAATCACCATTCCAAAAGTTCCACCGCACCGTCACCGTGGACACCACCTTGGGCGGTGTACGCATCCCGGCCGGTTCCAAGGTCCTGGTCTTCATCGGGGCAGCCAACCGGGATCCGCGCAAGTGGGGGGACGATGCCGATTCGTTCAGTTTCGAACGCAGCTCGTCCGGACACGTCGCTTTCGGCATGGGCCTGCACCAGTGCGTCGGCCAGCCGATTGCCCGGCTTGAGATGGAGATCGTCCTGCAGGAACTGCTCCAGCGGATCGCCACGATCGAGCCGGCAGGCGCACCGGTGCCCATCGTGCACAACGTGCTCCGTGGCTTCGAGTCCCTGCCCGTGAGCATCACCGCAGCCTGACTCTGCCTGGCGGCGACTGCCGCGTCCGCACAGTTCCGGCAGTTCGCCCCTGCGGGAAGCCCCGCCACTCCCAACCGCGGAGCTTCCCGCCGCTCCCTACCAGCGGCGCCGCGCTACTTCCTGCCTCCGGACGCCGTCGCGCCACTTGCCGGCAGCCCACGCGAATCGTTCTCCCCAGAAGGAACCACCATGGCTATCGATACCTCCGCGCCGTCCGACGCAGCCGCCGCAGACCACCGGGACCCTGCCCGCTGGAGCCCACGGAAACGCAATGCATACGGTTGGGGCATCACCGGCATGCTGCTGATGCTGATGATGATCAGTTGGGCAGACAAGGCGATTCTCGGCATCGTTGCGGTGCCGCTGATGGCGGACCTCAACCTGACAACGGAGCAGTTCGGCCTGCTCGGCAGCGCCGTCTTTATGCTCTTCGGCGTGGCGCAGCTGGTCGCCGCGCCGATCGCCAACCGGGTCAAGTCCAAGTGGATTCTGCTGGTCCTGTGCCTGACCTGGTCCGTGGCCCAAGTGCCGATCTTCGTTTTCGCCTCGCTGCCCGCCTTGTGGTTCAGCCGTCTGCTGCTGGGACTGGGCGAGGGGCCTTTGGCGCCGATCTCGATGCACGCCACTTATAAGTGGTTCCCCGCGGCGCGCAGTGCAGCGCCAGCGGCCGTCACCTCCTCAGGGGTCACCCTGGGCATTGTGGCCTTCGCACCGGTCCTGGCCTGGATCGCAGCCGAGTTCGGTTGGAAAGCCACCTTCGTCTTCTTGGCCGTCATTGGCGTGGTGTGGGCCATCGCATGGATCTTTGTGGGCAAGGAAGGCCCCTATGTCTCGGCGCAGGCCGAGCGGGAGATGGACGGCAACGACCAAGGATTTGGCGAAGACGCCTCGGCTGCGGCCGCTGTTGCCGCCGACACCAAGGTTTCCTATCGCCGCTCCTTCGCTACGCCGACCTGGCTGCTCGCGGTGTTGTGCTCCTTCCTCGGGTACTGGACCTTTACGGTGGCCACCACATGGCTGCCGGCATACTTCGAGACAGTTCATGGTGCCAGCACGCAGGAGGCCGGTTCGCTCATTACCTTGCCGGCGCTTTGGGGCACGATCGCAACGATCGGGCTGGGGGTGCTGTCCCAAAAGCTGGCCGGGCGAGGTATTCCGACCAGGCGTTCGCGCGGGGTTGTCCTTGGTGGCGCCGCGGCCTTTGCCGGGACCATGGTCATCTTGGGAACATTGGCTCCAGCTGCCTGGCTCGCGGTTCTCTGCTTTACCTTCGGATTCGGTACCGCTCCCGCCCTGTTTGCACTGACTTACCTTGTCGCATCCGAGACCACGACCGTCGGGCAGCGCGGCGCGGTGCTCCAGGTGACGAACGCGGTGCTGACAGCCGGTGGGCTCTTCGCCCCCGCCGCCGTGGGTTTCATTATCGGACGGGCGACGAGCGCCCCTGTCGGCTATGCCGACGCCTTCCTCCTGACGGGCGGAATGCTGGCCGCCGCGGGCATCCTCGGAGCGGTTTTCATCAATCAGCAGCGTGACCGCCGCCGTCTGGGACTGGACATCGCCCAGCCAGCCTGACCCGGCAAGACTCCTTTCAGCGCAACCGGACAGCGCCGCCGCCCCTCGGGGCGGCGGCGCTGCCTTGTCGCACCTGCAGGCCATGCCGGAAACGAAAGGGCCAACCCCGAAGGGTTGGCCCTGGCACCGCACGGCGGAGTCAGTTCGCCGTCTGTAAGGCCGGCGCGAGGGTGAAACGATCGCCGCTGAGGGCGACGTCCACAGGCCCGGCGAAGGTGCTGCGCGCGCGTCGTCCCCATTCCTCGGTGCTCGCGACCCCCGCTAAATGCGACAGCACCAGACGTTTGGCGCCCGACTGGGAGGCGATGCGGCCGGCGCCCTCGGGGGAAGTGTGCGACATGCTCTGATGGTTGAGGAAAGCCGGATCGAATCCCCGCCGGGCAAAAAACTCAAGATTCACGGCTTCATGCACCAGGATGTCCGTGCCCTCGGCCAGGCGGCTCAGGGCGGCGCATTCTGCGGTATCGCCTGAGAACGTGACGGAACCTGCTGCGGTGTCGAAACGAAAGGCGAGCGCCGGCCGCACCGGAGGGTGGTCCACGAGGACGGCGGTGACCCGGACAAGGTTGTCTTCATAGACAGGAAACGGCGCCCCGGCTTCGACCGAGTTGTAGGCTGGGGTCTGGATCTCGGTGGCCTTGACCAGACTCTTTAAATTGGGACGTGCCTCATCCGTCTCGCGGATGCTGACATCGTAGGAAAAAGCCTCAAGCGCATGGTTCACCATCTCGTGGGTGCCAGCCAAACGAAGGCCGTCGGGATGCGTGGTGTCCCGGCCCGGCCCGTATATTCCGACCTCGCGGGTAAAGCCCTCCACGGGCTCTCCCCAGTTCCAGAGAAGGAAGCCGGGCAGTTCGACAACGTGGTCGGAATGCAGATGGGTCACGAAGCCTGCAACGAAATCACGGCCGCGCAGCCCCGCCTGATGAGCTGCCCGGACACAACCCAAGCCAAAGTCCACCATGTAAAAAGAATCTCCGACGACGACGGCGCTGGCGATACCGTTTTCCGGGCCGCGGATAGCGGGTCCGGCCGCGGTACCCAGCGTGACGAGTTCGGTGGTGGGAATGGATGTCAATGGACTTTCCTTCGTCGTGTGCGGCATGGCTAAGCGTGGGGCCGCATGTTGAGGGTGCGGGTCTCCAGATATTCGTCGAGGCCCCAACGGCCTCGTTCCCGGCCCACTCCGGAAGCCTTCCAGCCGCCGAACGGTGCATCCGGTTCGACGACGGTGTGTTGGTTAATCCAGACCGTCCCTGCTTCGAGCCGGGAGGCTATGCCGTGGGCGCGGGCCGTGTCCGGTGACCAGACCGAGGCGCCCAGGCCGAACTCCCCGGAGTTGGCCGAGTCCACCGTGGCGTCCAGGTCGTCATAAGTCACGATCGGAAGGGCGCTGCCGAACTGTTCCTCATCCACGAGGCGCATACCTGGTTCAGCGTCGATGACGACCGTGGGCGACAGGAAGTAGCCGGGGAGGTCGCAGCCCCGGGAGCCGCCGGCGGCTATCCGCGCACCGGAGGCAACGGCTTCCTCCACCAGGCCGTGGACGGTCTGCAGTTGAGAAGCGTTGTGCATGGGGCCCATCGTCGTACCTTCGACAACTCCGCGTCCCAGCACATGTTCCGAGGCCACGGCGACGATTGCCTCGGTGAATTCACTGGCGCGACTGCGCGGCACGTACACGCGCTTCACTGCCATGCAGACCTGGCCGGCGTTGCGGAAGGCGCTGCCAACGATGCCGCGGGCCGTTGTTTCGGCGTCGGCGTCGTCGAGGACGATGGCCGGATCGTTGCCGCCCAGTTCCAGAGTCACGCGCTTGACCGTGGCCGCCGCCTGCGCTGCCACGGAGGTTCCGACGTCGGTGGAACCCGTAAAGGAAATTTTCCGGACGCCCGGCATGGAGCTGAGCGCCACGTTGACCGTGCGCCGGCTGCTCGTGCGCACCTGCAGCACACCAGCCGGGAGGACCGTGTTAAGGACCTCCGCAAGGGCCAAGGTCGAAAGGGGAGTGCTGGCCGACGGTTTGGAGATGACGGTGCAGCCCGCGACCAGAGCAGGGGCAAGTTTCACACAGAGCAGCGAGATCGGGAAGTTCCACGGAGTGATCGTCCCAACCAGTCCGACCGGCCGGTAATGGACTTCCAGGGAGCGGTCGGCACGCGGTGGCAACGGCTCGACCTCGTCCCACTGCAAGTCGGCGTAGTAGTCGAATAGGCTTGCCGCGACGCGGAATTCTCCCACTGCTTCGGCCAGCACTTTACCCTGTTCCAAGGACAGGATGCGTCCCAGGCGGTCCGCGTCTGCGCGGATCAGCTCGGCGATGCGCCGGAGTGCTGAGCGCCGGGCGTCCCGGTCAGCGGCCCAGTCCGCGGCGACGGACTGTGCCGCTCCTATGGCCTGGCGGACGTCGTCCTCGGAATGCTCCGGGGCTTGGCCAACGACTTCTAGGGTCGCGGGATCGAGGACGTCGTAGACGGCGTGCGGCATGGTGGTCCTTCCGGATCGGGCGTGCTTCCTCATAGCATCCCGTCCGGCGGCGTATCACGTATCCCGGTGTTCCATTGGGTGGAAAGAAGGTGTGGTCCGCCTCGTGAAGAGATGCACGATAGGAGCCAAGAGAGAACTAGCCGACGCGCCCCCGTGGGGTGAAGGAGTGGGATGACATGACCACCAATCTGCCGATTGCTGTTACAGGAGTTTCCTCCGGAATCGGTGCGGCCACCGCACGGTTGTTGAGCGGGCAGGGCGCCACGCTTATCGGCATTGACAGGGCCGTGCCGGCGTCGTTCGAGGGCAGGTTTATTCAAGCGGATCTCTCGACGCCTGAGGGTGCCCGCGAAGCCGCCGCGCAGGTGGCGGCGGCAGCACCCGAAGGAGTGCAGGGCTTGGCCAATATCGCCGGCGTTCCGGGGACCGCACCGTGGCGCACAGTCCTCGGTGTCAATGTCTACGGGCTTCGTGAGCTGACACGCGGGTTGGCGCCCTCGCTGGTTGAAGGCGCGGGTGTCGTTAATCTGGCCTCATCTGTGGCCTTCCAATGGCGCAGCCTGATCGACTCCTGTGCCCGGTTCGCCCTTGCTGTGGACACCGAAGCTGCCCTTGAAGCCGTCGCGGACGACCCGCACGCCACCGGGGAGTCCTACCTCTTCTCCAAACAGTGTGTTCGTTTCCTCACCGAGCAGCTCTCGGCGGAGCTGTTGCCGCGCCGTATCCGGGTGAACTCGGTCAGCCCGGGCCCGGTGCAGACGCCTATTTTGGAGGACTTCAAGAACGACCACGGACGGGACAAAGTCGAGGGGGCGGCCAAGCTTCTGGGCAGGTTTGGCGAGCCCGAAGACATCGCGGCCGTGGTGGCCTTCCTGCTCTCCAGCGAGGCGGCCTGGGTGAACGGAGCTGATATCCGGGTCGATGGCGGGCTGACCGCGTACCGTGCCTCGTCTGCCGTCACCGCGGGAGCCTGACGGCCTGCTCCTCCTTTAGGTCTCAGGCGCCGTCGTCGTAGTACTGGCTGTTCATCCCGAACTCGGGGTCCTGTTCGGAGCGGACCATGCGGTGGTCTTCGGGGTGGTCCAGGCAGGGGCTGGTGAAGGAGAGGACGACGGCGCCCACGCCGCCGGCAACGTGGTGGGCGGCGGTGGCGCCGAGGTCGCCGTTGCGGAAGTAGAGGGTCCGTACGTCGCCGGTTTCCGCGGCAGCCTCGTTCTTTTGCTCCCAGCCGTGCGCGGTGAGGTAGCCGGCGGCGGCGTCGAGGGCGGCGTTGGCCTGGTCCGCGTCCGCGACCTTGCCGGTGGCCCGGGCAATCCAGGCGGTTTGGGTTTGCGGCTGCTCGTCCTCCGGGCGCAGGCAGGTTTGCTCGCGCAGCAGGTTGATTTTCAGGTCGGCGGCGGCGGAAGTCTCGGCGATCGCCTGGGGGAGCAGCTGCTCGAGCTGGCGGCCGTAGTCCTGCGACGTCGGTTGTATCTCCTGCGGCTGGTTCTCCTGCGGCATGGCGCAGCCTCCTAGAATGACGGCGGAAAGGGCGGCAGACGCGGTGAGGGCGGCGGCGAAGCCGGGGCGCCGCCGTCGTTCTTCGCCGCGCGGGCGGGCGGGGCGGCGCCAGGGGGAGTGAGCCCGCATGTTCATTTCTCCAGACTTTCGACCGTCACGGTTTCAAGGTTGCCATATGCGTAGTCCTCGGGATTCTGCTCGAGCGGGCTGGTGATCAGCGGGCCGTAGGGGGAGTAGGTCTGCCGGATCCGGTCCGGGACGAACGGGCTGACGCTCGTGCCTTCGACGACGCCCTGGATGTTGGTGGCCGAGGTGGAGCCGGGCCAGAAGTAGTCCGTGTGCCCGTCCATCAGCGAGCCCGGGTCCTCCGGCTTCAGGAAGCCGGTCTCGAGCCGGACCGGGTCCATGGCGGTGGGGCTGCCGCCGCGCCAGAACGACGCTCCGTGGTAGCCGCCGCCGAGGACCTGGGCCGCGCTGATCGGGTCGTCGCGGGTCTGCAGCCAGTAGCGGTGGGCGTCGGGGTTGGCGGTGTCCGCGGGGCTGCCCACGTTGTGCCCGGTGCCGGCCGGCGCGACGTAGACGATGTTGGTGGAATCCAGGCCCTCGCGTTCGGCCGTGCCCAGCAGCGAGCCGCCGGCGCTGTAGCCGATGTACGTGGTGCGGGCGTCGGGCCGGGTCTCGAGGTCGAGGGCGTGGTCGAAGGCGGCCAACAGGGGCCCGCCCCGCTCGTTAAACGAGGTGGTGATGTTGTCCGGGACCTCATCCGGCAGGTCGGTTCCCTGCCAGTAAAAGGAGACCGTGCCAGCGGGCGGTTCTCCGTTCACGGCGTCGAGCCGGGCCGAGTAAGCCTCCAGCTGGCCCAAATCTGCGCCGGTGCCAGGCACCAGGGCGGCCACGGTCCTGGTGTCCGGCGTCAGCGTGCCGTTCATGGTGACGATCCGGCCGTCGCCGTCCAGGCTGACCAGGACCACCTGGGAGTGATGGCCGACGGCGTAGTCCAGCCCCGTCTTGAGCGTTGCCAGCCGGTCGTGTTCGGACTGCCAGGTTTCGAGGTCGTCGGTGTACTGCCGGTAGGCCCGCTGGTAGACCATCCGCGGGTGGCCCTGCTGATTCCCCGCGGCCGCGAGGTAGTCGCTGAGGTCGGGCTGCGGGCCCAGCTGCGCCTGCCGGGTCGCCACCGTTTCGCGGTAGCCGGCGGTGGTGACGGTGTTGGCCCGGATCCGGCCGGCGAAGGGGATGCCGTTCAGGCTCCCGAACACCGCCGGGTAGAGCAGCAGCAGCCGTTCCTGCTCGGACGGCGCCAGCGTGAGCCAAGCCTCGCGGATTCCCGCGATCCCGCCCTCGGTCAGCGCGGCGTCGCCGGTCATCGCCTCCGCCATGACGGCCTCGGCCGAGCCGGGCATCC